>JAQYCY010000077.1:0-13073 GCA_028724485.1 Bacillota bacterium
TATCGGAATGAGCGTTTTTGTCGGTGAGAAATTTATCGGCAAACTTACCGACGTTTTGCAATACGGAGCGGCAGACGTTTACGTCGTCAAGGGCGAAGTGACGGAAATAAGTTTTCCTGCGCTTAAAAGGCTTGTCAAATCGGTTGACGTTTTAGGCGGCAAAATGCTGCTTGACGAAAAAGTGTTCGGGGAGGTTGCGGTAGAAAATGAAGTTTGAAGTTTTAACGCTTTTTCCCGAAACGTTCGACGCCTTGAAAGTCGGAATATTAGGCAAAGCAATAGACAGCGGAAAATTTTTTTTGAACGTTACCAATATCCGCGATTATTCAAAAGACAAACACCTTAAAGTTGACGATACGCCGTTTGGCGGTGGAGCAGGCATGGTTATGACGCCTGACCCTATTGTGTCGGCAATAAGAGCCGTCGATCCCGAGCATAAGCTCACAAGAGTTTATATGTCGCCAAAAGGAAAAACACTTACGCAAAGTCTTGTTAAATCTCTTTCCGAAAAGGAAGGGCTGTTGCTGTTGTGCGGTAGTTATGAGGGCATAGACCAAAGGGCTATCGACCTTGAAATCGATATGGAACTTTCAATCGGCGATTACGTTTTGACAAGCGGCGAATTGCCGTCAATGGTTGTTATAAATTGCGTTTCTCGTTATATCGACGGTGTTTTACATTCTGCCGATTCGGTTGTCGAAGAGAGCTTTTCGGACAACCTTTTGGAATATCCGCAATACACGAAACCGCGTGTATACGAAGGGCTTGCCGTGCCCGACGTGCTGATTGGCGGAAATCACGGCGAAATCGCAAAGTGGAGAAAAGAGCAGAGTTTGCGTATAACAAAAGAACGCAGACCCGATTTGCTTAATAAATAAATATGTACATTCAATGGTTTCCGGGGCATATGACAAAAGCCGTCAGAATGATGGAGGAGGACGCGCGACTTTGCGACGTTCTCGTTTACGTTGTCGACTCCAGAGCCGTTTTGGCGTCAATCAATCCTATTTTGGACAGAATTACAAGCGGTAAAAGGGTTGTTTACGTTTTCAATAAATGCGACCTTGTTGAAAGCTCTCAGCTTAACGATTGGGTTAAAGAATTTGCCACGCAAGGCAAAAAGGCGATAAAAACTTGCGGAACCAATTCGGATTGCAAAGATATTATCGCCGCAATCAAAGAGTGCTACAAGGACGTCCTTGACAAGTATTCGGCAAAGGGCGTAAAAAAACATATCAGAGCAATGATTTGCGGAATTCCGAATAGCGGAAAGTCTACAATTATTAACAGTATGCGTAAAAAAGCGTCGGCGGTTACGGGTGATAAGGCAGGCGTTACAAGGGGCAAACAGTGGCTTAGCCTTGACAGTCAGATTGACATTCTCGATACGCCGGGGACGCTTTGGGGTAAATTTGAAAATCAAAGAATAGCAAAACACTTGGCATATATAGGAAGCGTCAGCGACGACGTGCTTGACAGCGCCGAACTTGCGCTTGAATTTTTGACGGAAGCGAAAGAAAAGTTTTCTAAAAACGTTGCCGAACGTTATGGCGTCGATACAAGCGTCGAACCGCTTAAATTGCTTGAATGTATCGCTTTAAAACGCGGCTTTAAGTTGCGTGGCGGCGACGTCGACTATGATAGAACGGCAAAGATGATTATAGACGATTTCAGAAAGGGCAGGCTCGGAAAAATTATGCTTGAAAGGTCAGGCGAAGACGCTATGGACGGTGAATAATGCTCGAAAAAACGAAAATCGTAAAACCTATAAGCCTTGAAGATTTTGAAATCGAACTTGAACTTTATAAGCAAGGTTATAAATATATATGCGGCGTGGACGAAGTGGGGAGAGGTCCGCTTGTCGGTCCTGTTACCGTTTGCGCAGCGATTATGGATTTGGAAAGGCTCGTCGACGGCGTTTCGGACAGCAAAAAACTTTCGGAAAAGAAAAGGGAAGCGTTGTTTCCTAAAATATTGGAAAACGCAATATGCTACAATGTCGCCGAAGCCGACAATAAAGTTATCGACGAAATCAACATTTTGAACGCTACGAAAAAATGTATGCTTAAAGCCGTTAAAGGACTATCCGTCACGCCCGACTTTGTGCTTGTCGACGCGGTTGACCTTGATTTCGGAATACCGTCAAAAGCAATTATCCACGGGGACGCTTTGAGCTATAATATCGGAGCGGCTTCGATTATTGCCAAAGTTACAAGGGATAGATTTATGATTAAGCTGGATAACGAATATCCGCAATACGGCTTTAAAAAAAATAAAGGATACGGCACGAAAGAACACGTTGAAGCGATAATCGAACACGGCGTTACGCCGCTTCATCGCTCGCTTTACGTAAAATCGGCGGTCGCAAGTTATGAACAAAAAAATAATAGGTAGCTTTGGCGAAGAAATTGCCGCCGAATATTTAAAGGGCGTAGGCTACAAAATTTTAAAGCGTAATTATTCCGTCAAGGGCGCGGAAATCGATATTATCGCCCGTGACGGCAAAACCGTGGTTTTTGTCGAAGTTAAGGCAAGAGAAAACTTGAATTTCGGTTATCCTGCTGAGGCGGTTACAAAATCAAAACGGCACAAAATCGTTATGGCGGCAGAGTGTTATATCGTTCAGAACCGAATTGCGGACGGAGAGTTCCGCTTTGACGTCGTTGAGGTGCTTGGCGGCGAAGTCAACCATATTAAAGACGCATTTTACGCAAATTAACGCAAAACGGCACTTTAAAGCGTTTGAATAACGGTTGTGCGGCAGATAGTTTGGATTTGCAACAACTTGGAAATTCAATTCGATTGCTTCGGCAAGAGCCATATCAAGAGCCATATATTATTTAGCAAAATTGTTTGTCAGGCAAAAAAATGCAAAATTTGTGCCGTTATATGGCTGTTATTCGGTTGCCCGATAAATAATAATATGATATAATTTTTCAAGAATGGGCATTCCTCTGAAATTGGGAAACAATGCATGAATGTCACATAGGAGGTTTAAATGAGCAACATCATCGACACTATTGAAAGAGAAAACATGAAAACGGACGTTCCTGAGTTTTCTATCGGCGACACCGTCGCAGTCTTCGTTAAAATTATCGAAGGCAAAAGAGAAAGAATTCAGAAATACGAAGGCACGGTTATCGCTCGCAAAAACGGCGGTATTCGCGAAACTTTCACCGTTAGACGTTTGGTTCAAGGTTCTTACGGCGTAGAAAGAACGTTTCCTATTCACTCGCCGAAAATCGACCACATCGAAGTAGTTCGTAAAGGTGACGTCAGACGCGCTAAACTCTACTATCTCAGAGAGAGAACGGGTAAAGCTGCAAAAGTTAAGGAAGTTAAATAATAGGTTCTATGAAAAGATTTCTCAAACTTGGTTTGATTGCTCTCATCGTTGTAGTGATTTCGCTCTTTGCTCTTACTGCCTGTAACTCTGAAACGACAGTCGGCAAGGAGCTTATCACAAATGGCGGCTTTGAAGAAACCGAAACGGCAAGCGAAAAAACCGTGATTTCCGGTTGGACAAGAGGCTCTAAAGACAGCTCCTTTTCTAAGTCGGAAATTAGTTTATCTCGCTCGGCTTCCGAAGGTCTCGAAGAACTTGGCGATAAAACCTTAAAAATCGAAAACAAACAAGGCACGTCGACTTACGTCTATCAAAGCGTTAAAGTCGATAAAAATAAGGCTTATAAGATTACTTATAAAGTCAAAGTTCCGTCAGCAATCAAAACGGCGGGTAGCGACTACGCAAAGGGCGCATACGTCACTTTCCTTGAAAATACCGACTACGTTTTAGGCGAAATTACAAACGCTACGGACGGCTGGACGGACGTGACGCTTTACGTTTCTCCGAGAAATACCGATTATCTTACTATTTGCCTTAAACTCGGCGGCGAGACGGATATTGCAAAAGGCACGGTTTATTTTGACAACGTTTCTATGAAGCGAGTCGATAAAATTCCGAGCGGCGCAAACGTTACCGTTATAAGTCGTGAAAAAGTTGTGCGTTACAACGAAACAAGCGGCGGAATTGCGTTTGTCGTTTGCCTTAGCCTGCTTAGCGCGGCTTTGGCGGTTGCGGCTTATATTTTTGTACGTCGTATTTACGGAACACGCAACGGACTTGACAATTTCGGACAAGTTGCCGTTAAACCGGAAAAAGAAAAACTCACGTTCAAAAAGGTTGCGACGCATCCTATTGCGATTGCGTCTTATCTTGCAATCGGAACGCTCCTTATAAGACTTATTATGCTCTTTACGACGTATGGCTTTGGGGCAAATATGACAAAGCTCATTACGCTTACAAGAGTTACCGAAAGCATTGCGCCGAAAAATATTTTCGCATATATGACAAAATACAATTACAGCGGCTACGGAATTGGCGAATTGTATCTTATCTATGCGTTTGGCGGAATGGGCAGAGCGCTCGGCGACGCCGCTCTTTCTATGTGGCTCAGAGTGCCGTCGATTTTGGCGGATATTGCGGTTGTCCTTATGATTTATTTCTACGGCAAAAAATACGTCGGAAACAAAATTTCAACCGTTTATGCAGGACTTTATATGGCATTGCCTATAGTGTTCGTTATGAGTTCGTCAAAAGGTTCGTTCGAGTCGGTGCTTGTCGCTTTGATTCTTGCGTCATTCTTGCTTTTGATTGAAAAGAAATATCTTTTAGCTTACGCAACGTTCACCCTTTCGGTTTTGTTTGACCTTAGGGCAATGGCTGTCGTGCCGCTTGCAGTTTGCTATTTGGTTTATATGTATTATCGTGCGGACGATACTCTCAAATCGTTCAACGGCAAAAGGGCGGAAATTATTTTCGGCTTTATCGGCGCAGTCGTTGCGTTCGTCTTGCTCGGTCTTCCGTTTACGATTTATAGCAAGGGTAGCGCATTCTATATCTTTGAATATTACAAAGATATTATGGCGAAAAACCTTACGTTCAGCGGAAACGCATTCAACTTGTATTCTATGGTCGGAATGAACGGAAACAGCGTAAACAATACGGCGGCAATATTCAACCTTATATTCTTGCTTGTGTTGCAAATTTACGTTATTGCGCTTTATCTCAAAAACAAAAATAGGCTTGAACTTCTTCTTCTTGCGTCGTTTGAGATTGCAATCGTAGCGGTGTTTACTTTGAAAGTCGATTATACCTACTTGTTTATGTCGCTTGCGTTACTTGTTATTTACACGATGATTTCGGGCGAAAAAAGAGCGTTTGTTTTGATGGGCGTGTTAGGCTTGCTTTCATTTATGAACGTCGGTCAGCTTATGAATCAGTCGGGGTATATCGCTCCGTACGCCAAAGGTTTGATTGCATCGTTTGAATCGCTTGACGTATATCTCATTTTGTTCAGCGTAGTTACCGTGCTTGTCACTCTTTATTACGGTTACGTCACGTATTCGATTTGTAATAATTCGAAGACTTGTGATATTCCTGCAATGAGAGAAAATTTCTTCGTTACGACGAAAAACTTCTTTAAGGAAATTAAAAACAAAAGCGGCAAGAAAATAACGAAAAATTAGCGTTTAAACGTAAATGCAAAATATACTTTAAAGTTTATTAAAAGCAAAATTTATTAAAAAAGCTCTTTGAATTTTCAAAGAGCTTTTTTAATGACTTTTAGATATGCTTTATAACATTAACGCAATCTTTGCGATTTGCTAATAGACTTTAACTTCAAGGTGATTTTAAAACATATCGGTTTAAAGAAGTTGCAAATAATGTTTTAAAACAATTTATAATGCTACGATTTAATATCCCAATTCTTTTAATATCCCAATTCTTCGTCGACTAAAATAACGTAAAAGTTTTTATCTCTTGTCGGATGGTGATGTATGACGGTAGCTTTGCAAATCGAGCTTTCATTTTGGCAATCTTCACAACTGCCGCCGTAAACGCAAGGGTTGTTTTTGTTAAGTCTAATGCAATTTAGCTTTGCGGCGACGTTTTTAATTCTTTCAAATGCGGCGTCTAAGTTTTGAACGATTTTGTTTTTGCCGACAATCATCAAAATGTTTTTAGGTCCATACAGAGTTGCGGCAATTCTATTTGCCGTTCCGTCCGTGTTTACAATTTCACCGCCTATCGTGAGCGCATTTGCGCTGCAAGCAAAAAAGTCCGCGCCGAACGATTTTTTCATTATACTTTCAGCCGTTTCGCTATCTTTCAAATGCGAACGGTGATAAATTTCGCTACCACGCTCTAAGAGCTTTTCGGCAAGTTTAACCGTTTTGATTGTTTCTGAGCCGCCGAAAGCGGTTATTTCGTTTTGACCGATGATTTCAAGCGCCATATTTAACGCTTCGTCTTTATTCGCGGCGACGCTTGCAATAAAACCGCGCTTGTTTAAATTTTCACAAACTTTTTCTAACATTTTTTCCTCGCAATAAAAATTCTGATTGCCTAAATTATAAATTTTTACTATAATTATGTCAAGAATAACGGAACAATCGATAAGACGAATTATTTTGTAGGAAATCGTCTTGTCGATTTATAGCGAGGACAACTTTGAGCCAAGATAATATAAGAAACTTTTCTATAATTGCGCATATCGACCACGGAAAAAGCACGCTTGCCGACCGACTTATTGAAAAGACGGGTACGGTTGCCGAGCGTGATATGGAAGCGCAACTTCTTGACAATATGGATATAGAGCGTGAACGCGGAATAACGATTAAACTTCAAACTTGCAAAATGTTTTATGAATACGAGGGCAAGGAATATATTTTAAATCTCATCGATACTCCCGGACACGTTGACTTTACTTACGAAGTTTCTCGTAGTCTTGCGGCTTGTGAGGGGGCGTTGCTTGTTGTGGACAGCACGCAAGGCGTTGAGGCGCAAACCTTAACAAACGTCTATCTTGCGCTTGATCACGACCTTGAAATTATTCCTGTCATTAACAAGATAGATTTACCAAGCGCGGACGTTGAAAAAGTAAAACTTGAAATCGAAGACATAATCGGACTTGACACTACGAACGCTCCGCTGATTAGCGCAAAAGAGGGTTTAGGTATCGAAGACGTTTTAAAGGCAATCGTAACGCAATTACCACCGCCTAAAGGTGATGAAAGCGCGCCGCTTAAAGCATTGATTTTTGACAGTTTTTACGATAACTATCGTGGCGCTATTTCAATGGTCAGAGTGTTTGACGGTGAGGTAAAAGCTAAAGATAGAATTAAAATGTTTGCAAGCGGCAAAGAATTTGAAGTCGTTGAAGTCGGTTGTTTTTCGCCAAATATGCGACCTGTCGATTCTCTTAAAGCCGGTGACGTAGGTTATATTGCGGCAAGCATCAAAAACGTAAAGGATACCGCTGTCGGCGATACGATTACGAACGCCGAAAATCCCGCAAAAGAAGCCTTGCCCGGATATAAAAAGGTCCAACCGATGGTTTATGCCGGCGTTTTCCCTGCGGACGGCGCAAGATATGACGACTTAAAGGAAGCGCTTTTAAAATTGCAACTTAACGACGCATCGCTTCAATTCGAGCCTGAAAATTCGCTTGCCTTAGGGTTTGGTTTTCGTTGCGGCTTTTTGGGACTTCTTCATATGGAAATTATCGAAGAAAGATTGGAAAGAGAATTCGACCTTGACCTTGTTACGACTGCGCCAAGCGTTTCTTACAGAGTCACAAAAACGAACGGTGAAATGGTTTTGGTTGAAAATCCGACGATGCTTCCGTCTGCTTCCGAAATAGACTTTATCGAAGAACCTATAGTAAAGGCGATGCTTTATACGCCGCCGGAATACGTAGGCCCTATTATGGAATTGTGCCAAGATAAGCGTGGAATTTTTATCGACATGACTTATATTGATCCGACGAGAGTTATGATTACGTACGACATTCCTCTCAACGAAATTATCTACGACTTTTTTGATACGCTTAAATCTCGTACGCGCGGTTATGCAAGCCTTGACTATGAAATTAAGGGTTACGTCAAGAGCGATCTTGTAAAGCTCGATTTGCTTTTAAACGGCGATATTTGCGACGCGTTGAGCATTATCGTCCACAAAGACAAGGCATACGACAGGGGCAGACGCCTTGCCGAAAAGCTCAAAGACGTAATTCCTCGTCAGCTTTTTGAAGTGCCTATTCAAGCCGCTATCGGCGGGAAAATCATTGCTCGTGAAACCGTTAAAGCGGTTAGAAAAGACGTTCTTGCAAAATGTTACGGCGGCGATATAACGAGAAAGAAAAAACTTCTCGAAAAACAAAAGGAAGGAAAAAAGCGTATGCGCAAAGTGGGTAGCGTCGAAGTGCCGAGCGAAGCCTTTGCGAGCATACTTAAACTTGACGATGAATAATAATTTGGGCGTTTACGTGCATTTTCCTTTTTGCAAAAAAAAATGTGCGTATTGTGATTTCGTATCTTTTCCTCGTCAGGATTTGATTGACGATTATATCTCCTTAGTAACTAAGGAGATTTCCTTATGTGATGAAAATTTAAAAAATCGCGAAGTTGCCACAGTATATTTCGGTGGTGGAACGCCGAGTCTTTTGCCAACAAGTAGCATTGAAAGAGTTTTTGATGCGATAAAAAGTGTTTTTTCGACAAACGGAAAGTTTGCTCCGACCGAACTGACTATTGAATGTAATCCCGAATCGTTGACAAAAGAAAAACTCAATGCGTATAAGTCTATGGGGTTTAACCGTATAAGCATAGGAGTTCAAAGTTTAAACGACGATATTTTAAAACTGTTAGGAAGAGTACACGATGCTTCAACCGCAATTAAAGCGATTGAAAGTGCCGTTGAGGTTTTTGACAACGTTAGTTGCGATTTAATGTTAGGACTGCCAAAACAGAACTTAGACGACGTTTCGACGGCGATTTCAACGTTTAAAGATTTCGGTGTAAAGCATTTATCGTGTTATACGTTGCAGGTCGAAGACGGAACAAGACTTTGCGAACAGGTAAAAAACAAACAAATAGTTTTGCCTAATGACGACATCGTTGCCGATTGTTTTTCAAAAGTCATAGATATGGCGGAAGATGTCGATTATAAGCGTTATGAAGTTTCTAATTTCGCAGTAGCAGGGTATGAATCTAAACATAATTGCTCATATTGGGATAGAGTGAATTATCGCGGATACGGTGTTTCTGCCCATTCGATGATTGACGACGTAAGATTTTCAAACCCGAATACTATCGAAGAATATGCCGCTGTTTTAAGTGGAAGGCAAGGTCGCGATTATTCGATTTTATCGGTCGATAACGTAAGATTTGAAAAGATTATGCTTGGACTTAGGCAAGTTAAGGGCGTTCTGAAAGATTGTTTTTGCGGATATGAAGATACGTTGAATAAATATTCGGAGTTCTTTGATTTTATCGGCGATAGAGTAGCCTTAAACAAACGAGGTTTCGAGGTTATGAATTCGATTTTAGTTGAATTTATGTGAAATTTTTATTTGATTTTTGATTTTAACGAAAAGTGAATTATTTAAAACTATATGTAAATTGTGCAATACGATATGCTAATTGTTAAAGAAAATATGTAAATTGTTCAAAGACAATATGTGAATTGTGCAATACGACATATGAATTATGCAATACGATATGCGAATTGTTTAAAACTATAGACTATTTAAAAACGGAAATAAAAAAGGCGATACTGTGTATCGCCTTTTTATGCGTTTAAAACAATTAGTTGTTTTATTCAGACTTAGGTGCTTCTTCCGCAGGAGATTCGTCTGTCGGGGTTTCAGTTGCAGGAGCTTCTTCGGTGGTGACCGCCGCTTCGTCTTGCATAGCTGCTTTTTCTGCTTTGGCTTGTTCTTTTGCAATTTTCTTTTCTGCTGCCTTAGCAAGTTTTGCAGCCTTCTTTTCGTCTGCAAGGCGTTTCTTTTCGAGTTCCTTTTCGGTCATTTCAGATTCGTCTTTTTGTTTATCGAAAGTAAATTCAATTCCGTAGTACGCAGGGCGAGCGATGAAATATCTTACAAGCGAAGCAAGAATAATTACTGCGCTGAAGAAATAGAACCAGTTTCTGATTGAAGTAATCGAAACAATTCCGAGAAGACCGATACTGTTAATCCAAGCCATATTCATATAGTCAAGGATACCGCGTTTTTCGTTGTGAGTTGCGGGGTTGCCTGCCGAATCCGTATGAAGTTTCCAAGCTGGTTCGAGAAGTCCAATATTTTGGTCGATCATTTCATTTTGAGGAATTTCGCCTACAAGGTCCAAGATACACCATTGATATTTGTAGTCACTGTCGACAAGTTCATAGTCGCCCGAGTCTGAATGTCCCAATTCATCGCCCCAATAGACTTTTGCGATATCGGTAAGCGCGTCGCGATTGTACTCGAAAAGGAAATTCATATCTTCAAGAGCAAGTTCGATTGACAACGGGTCAAACGATTTGTATGCCGCGTCGATAGAGTTGAAACACTTTTTGATGACGGTTTTGATTTCCGCACAATTCAATGCTTCCTTTTTGTATTCAGCGGTAATCTTATCTTTATATTTTGCGGTAAAGCAAGTGTCATCGTTTGCTTTGTAAACGCCTGGTTGTCTCCAAGGCGAAGTCTTTTTGCTTTCCCTGAATTGTTTTGCGTTTGCGATGAAAGTTGCTTTTACACTTTCTGCGCTGTTGCCGAATTTTTCATCCATTGCGGCAAGCGTCTTTTCTCTAAGATTTCCGTTTTCGACGTTCCATTCGACGAATTTGTCAAAAAGCGCGCGTTGCTTGTCGCTTTGGCTCGTTCCGTCCATGAGAACGTCTTCGGATTTGATTGTGCCTTGCGTTGCTTTGTTGAGAAGCGGAGGCAATACGATGTCGAGGAAGATTGAAAAAACGGTAAGGCAGACAAAAACTGCTATGATCATTTTTAAGCCTTGTTTGTTGATTGCTTTTTTCTTATCTTCAACGCTGTCCATTTTCTTTTTGCCGACAAGTCTGATTACAAGTTCGGTAACGCCCGTGGCGACCCAAACAAGTAAGACCAAGATAATCGGAACGCAAGCGGTTAGACCGTAAAGACCTGCTTTGATATATGGCATCGAGCAAAGAATTGCAACTACCATAAGAAGTGGGAAACCAATGACGTACAAAATGACGTCCATTGATATCATTAATGCTTTTTTAGCCGAATCACTCATTTTTATTTCCCCCTTTTGCGTTTTCTATCTTTTCGTCGCTTTTGCGAAGTTTTTTAAGACAGCAAGTAATCATTTCGTCTTCAGGCGTTGCAAGTCTCTTTTCATTGAGAAGGTAAATGAGAACATACATAAACGCAATAATTCCGATGAAGATGTAAATATAATTTCTTACTGCAAGAACAGGGTAAAGAGATGGTCTTGTTTGAATGTGAAGTTGAAGTTCATAGAGCGAGCTAAGGCTCATATTCGATTTTGACACGCTTGTTGCAACTGCTTTTAAAGCGGCAACTCTGTTTAAGCCCTCTACGCTATTCGTTGCATCTAAACCTTCGCCATTGACAAGAGCGGTGATTTTGCCGTCAAGGTTGTATGTGTTGCCGGTTGCAACATAGTATCTGACAGTAAGCTCCGATGACGGAGTAATGTTTAAAACTTTGGTTTGATAATAGTAAAGAGCAACGATTTGTCTGTTTGTATCGATATCTTTTTTAATCGTCGATTCAAGCCCCGGAGCTAAGCCGTCGCCTGTAGATTCTTCGTAATTGTTGAACTTATAATCTTTGAAGTTAAGCCATTTATTGATGCCGGTTTTTTGCATATAGCTGTCGGTTTCCATAATGAGCTTATAATAGTACATACTGTCGCGACGCTTTGTGTTGGTGACGGCTTTCATCCAGCCTACTTGCTTTTCGTAGTTTTCGGTTGTAAAGCCCGCATTGTAGAAATCGGTCGGGACTTCGAGTTTGTCGGTAAGTTCGACTGCAGTTTCGCCGCTGACTTCGATTTTGCTACCTTCGTCAAACGATACGGCAATGGTTTTGTTGTCTGAAACGATTTGGCTGTATTGTTTGCTTAAAACGCCGTCCATAATAAACATAGGGAGTGCCATGACGATAATCACGACTGCGACCGTAACTATTGTTTGAAGTAAACGGCTTTTTCTTAACGCAAATTTCATGCCGAAGCGTACGATTTCAACGATAGCCCACATACCCAAAAGTATCAAAATGCCGTTCGCGCAAGCGTCTGCATAAACAGGCTCGCCAAAGAAAGGCATAGATGCAATAAGGCCTATGAGGAACAAAAGTGGAAAACCTAAGCAATAGCAAACGATGCGCAAGATGTTAAAAAGTTTTCTTTTTTGCATAATTATGCTCCTTATCAATAATATATATAAATTATAATATAACTATCTAAAAGTGTCAATATATTAAATTGACGAAAGAGCTACTATAAACGGTAATATAATATTTTTTTAAAAAGTTACAAATTACTTCTTAATTTGGCAAATAATTTCTTGTGTATTTTTAAATTTATGGTATAATGGTTCATAGAATTATGGAGGATACAAATGACGCCGATATTTGACAACACGTTATCGAGCAAAAAAAGCGCCGCGCCACTTGCCATTATCGCCTTACCGGGAGCAATGGAGCTGGCAAAGCAAGTTGACCAACGTTTAATGAAAATGTTTGGTGAATCAAAGGTAGAAAACAATTTATCTTGCGATTCGTTTATAATCGATTCTGTATTCCCGAGATTTACTTCGGGCGACGGAAAAGCGATGATACTCGATACGGTAAGGGGTAAAGACCTTTACATTATTTGCGACGTCGGCAATCACGGCATAAAGTACAATTTCTACGGACAAGAAATTCCTGTTACTCCGGACGAACATTATGCCGATCTTAAAAGAGTTATTGCGGCTTGTAACGGCAAACCTTATAGAATTACGGTTATTATGCCTATGCTTTACGGTGGTAGACAACACCGCAGAGCAGGACGCGAATCTCTTGATTGCGCTTCTATGCTTCAAGAACTTCAATCGATGGGCGTAAGAGATATTATCACTTTCGACGCTCACGACCCGAGAGTTCAAAACGCCGTTCCGCTTATGGGATTTGACAATTACTTTGCATACTATCAAATTTTGAAAGCTATGAACAGAAGATATCCGGATCTCG
>JAQYCY010000078.1:0-2353 GCA_028724485.1 Bacillota bacterium
GGTGGGAAAATTGGCAAAAAACGGCAGAAGTTTCGGCCGGCAGGCAGTTGTTGGCAATAAAAAAACAGATAAAAGTATTGACAAAAACAAAAAAACAATGATATTATCAATGTGTGAATAGCGGTGATTATTTACACATATAATATCAAAGGAGGGTTTTGTATGACAATAATGCAAATGGTCGATAAATACGTTAAACAAGCGGAATATAGAGTGCCGATTTACACAAATGAAGTTTTTGATTACGTAAAAGCGAATTTGCCAAATGCCGATAGGGCGGTTGTAAATATGACGTTGCAACGCTACGAACAGCAACACGATGCTTTTGTCCGCTATCGAAAGGGAATTTATTTTAAAGCCGTGCAAACACCTTTCGGATATGGTGGCATTGACGAAACCGAACTTATAAGACGAGCGTATATATCGGACGGCGAGGAAATTATCGGCTATGAGTCGGGACCGTCTTATATGAATAAGTTGGGATTGACAACGCAAATGCCTGCGTTTACCTATATAGTAACGACAAAAGCGAGATATTCAAGTGAAAATAAAGGAGCAAATTTGTATTTATTGAAGCCGGTGACAAAAGTAAACAAAGAAAACTTTAAATATCTGCAATTCCTCGATATTCTTGAAAACAAAATGAGAGTAAAAATCGAAGTCGAGAATTATATAGAAGTTTTACGAAAACAAATAAAACTGTTAAATTTGAGCTTTGAAAAACTTATATGGTATGCACGCTATTATAAAAGCAACAGAGTTTACACGGAACTTTCAAAACTCGCACGAGAGGCTGATTGATATGAATTTGCATTTAGAAAAAACAGCGTTTGCAGTGTTAATCGATGAAATATCAAAGCGTAATAATATAAGGCGCGATATTTTAGAAAAAGATTATTATGTGACGCTTTTATTAAACGAACTATCAAAACAAGATAATCAATCCTATGCTTATTTTAAAGGCGGGACGGCTTTGTATAAGGCGTTAAAGTCAATACGACGGTTTTCTGAAGATATTGACCTTACGGTTTTTGTCGATAATTGCGAAACGGCAAACCAAGAAAAAAACCGCCTTGAAAAAGCGGTTAAAAAATTTTCCTGTCTAAAAAAGGGAGAAACTATTGAAAATCGCAAAGGTAGCATAACGGTTGAATATTTATATGAATCAATGTATGCGCTCGATACCGCAGACACCTTACAACGTTTTGGCAGAGTTAAAGTAGAAGCGACAAGTTTCACTGTGAGCGAGCCGACAAGTAAAATTTTTATTGCGCCTCATTTGTATGAACAAGCAACGTTCGAGCAGAAAAAAGTATTAACCGAACAATATGCCGTAAAACCGTTTGAGATTGAAACAATATCTCTCGAACGCATATTTATAGATAAGATTTTTGCCGCAGAGTTCTATTTTAGCCGTGGCAGTTTTGGTGACGTTGCAAAACACGTTTATGATTTGACTGTTCTTTTGGAAAATGAACAAATCGTTGATTTTCTGAATGATAAACAATGCGTAAAAAAAATTGTAGGGTTTAAACGCAAAGAAGAAACAAAACGTAAGGGCGGAGTCCCTGCCGATATGCGTATAGCCGAATTTTTATACTTTAAAAGACTTGATAATGATGAGGAGTTTTTGAAAGCATTTGAGGGAATGCAAAAGATATATGTATTTGACGAAAAAGATAGGTTGACAAAAAATGAAGCAATAGAAGCGTTAACGTTTATACAAAACTTTTTTAATCAAAACGACTTGTCTGACATATAAGTTCTGTTAAACAGTTTGCACCCGCAAAAAAAACATAATTCAAAATTAAATTTCTCCGTTTGATTTTAATAAATTATATTTAGCAAGTCCGTTTTTGAGTGCGCAACGAAACAGTGCGTCCTCTTTCATAGGAATTCGCGGATTTCTTTCCTTAGGTGATTCGGCAGCTATTTTTGCAATAGCAAGCGTAGTGCCTAATTGTTTAATTTCTTCACTATTCAAATGAACGATTTTTTTATTTGCCATATTAGCTACCTCCTAATTTTCAATTTAATTTTCTATAATTATTATATTTTTTTTATGATATTTAGTCAATATAAATAAAAATCTTTTTATAACTTCAGTATAAACATTTATATTTGTCTAAATCAAATTTATATGAATACTTTCAGGCGGAACAGGTTTTAAGGTAAAGTACAAGGTTTTAAGGCGTTGGTGGGAAAATTGGCAAAAAACGGCAGAAGTTTCGGCTGGCAGGCAGTAGTTGGCAATAAAAAAACAGATAAAATATTGACAAAAACAACTTGGCATAGTAAGATTATGCTGTATACTTGGATAATTAGGATATTTATGCTCTTTTAAGACGGCTTT
>JAQYCY010000079.1:0-7066 GCA_028724485.1 Bacillota bacterium
ACCATCGTGGCGACTGCGCCTATACACAAAACAATCAGGAAATAGTAGCCGTTCTTTTTAAAGAACGCTTTAACTTTTGCCCACTTTTCTGAATTGTTTTTTTCCATAAAACCTCCGCTGTGGTGATTATTGACAGCGGAAAATTTTTTATACACGATAAATTAAATTTTTTGTACTCTTGTATGCTAGCCCACGACTGCGATTCTATGAACCGTCTGCATAACATTGTTTTAACAATCGTTTTGCAAGAACCTTATAAAAATAAAGGAACGCTGTTCGGCGTTCCTTAGCTACTACTCGATAAATCAAAATTTATAAATTTAATTTTCCGAGAAACTTAATTCGATTATTCTTTATCTTAGTTTTTATATGCTATTTTATATCGTTAATATCGGCTTCGTTTTCGATTTTTTCGGTCTTAACTCTGCCGTCAAGCATTGCTTCATAGCTGTCAAACTCCTCGACTACTCTGCCATTCATTTCTTCGACGTTGATTTCCTTTGGTTCAAAGAAAACCTTATCCAAAGTCGCCTTGCTTACGGCGCACTTTTTATCGAAGATTATGCTGAAAACAGGAGTCACGATAAGCGAAGTTATCATATCGACAACGCCGATAAGCGGACTTCTGCCGACGCCGACTTTTATCGCTTGTCCGAAAGAAATGCCGTCAGGCGACAACCCGTATCCTAAAGCGAGTATCAAAATCACGGTCATAACGAGTGACGCAATAATAGAAGCGTACGCACCTGCTTTATTCATTTTTTTGAAATATAATCCGAAAACGTACGGACCTATAAAGCAACCTGCAAGCACACCCCAGCTAAGCGACATTAAGGTGACGATTGCGTCGATTTGTACGATTGCAAGAACCGCGCTGAGCGCAACGAACACAAGGCATAAGCAGCGAAGCAAAATGTTGGTGTTCTTTTCAGGAAGTTTCGGCTTGACGTAACCTTTAACGAAGTCCATAGTTACGGTTGACGACGAAGAGAGCGACAACGCCGCAAGAGTCGACATACTTGCCGAGAAAAGCAAAACGATGATAAGTCCCAAAAGAGCCGACGGCAAGTTTTTGGTTATCATTTCGGGAACGAGCATATCGGTGTTAGAACCGAGCTGCGCAAAGCGTTCCGCCGACACGAACTTTGTTACGAAACTACCCATAAAGTATGCGCCGCCACCGACGATAAGCGAAAATAAGGTTGAAATTATCGTTCCCTTTTTGATAGCGTCGTTATCTTTTACGGCATAGAATTTATGTATCGATTGCGGCAATGCCCAAATGCCGAACGACGTCAAAAGAGTTATGATAATAACGTTGAAAAGCGGACTGTCGATAAATCTTCCGCTTGCCGAATTTGCAATAGGAATAAGTCCCTTCCCGCTGTCGGCAATAGATTTTAAACCTTCGCCCCAGTTCATATTTCCGTTTCCGAGCAATACGAAAACTGCCGTCACGATTCCTATAATCATTATACAGCCTTGAATAAAGTCGGTAATACTCGTCGCAAAATATCCGCCCAAGAAAAGGTACAAAGCGGTAAGAACTGCAAGAATCAAAATACACCAAACCGATTTAAGTCCGAACACGGACTCGAAAACGTATCCTAAGCCTTGATAAACCGATGACGAATAAGGAATAAGAAAAATAAAAATAACGATGGACGCAATAAGTTTAATGTGTTTGCTGTCGTATCTTTTTTCAAAGAAATCGGGCATTGTTTTTGCGCCGATATTATTAGTCATAATTTTAGTACGACGAGCAAGCACAATCCAAGCGATTAGCGTTCCGAAAATCGTGTTGCCTATGCCTATCCAAATTGCGGATAGTCCAAAACTCCAACCGAACTTGCCTGCGTATCCGACAAATACGACCGCCGAAAAATAAGTTGCGCCGTATGCAAACGCGGTCAACCAACCGCCGACGCCCTTTTTAGAAAATAAAAACTCGTTGACCGACGAACTCTTTCTTCGGCAGACTATCGAAACGACGATAATCATCAAAATGTAAAGAGCAAAAATTATGTATGCGGCAACGTTTGTGGCAGAAATCGAAAAATTAAACATTTCTACCCCTTCATAAGCGGAATAATGTCTTTGACTTTATCGAGCATAACGTCAGGTTTAATTTCCGACTTGTCCGCCATTTCCTTTGTAGTTTCGCCCGACAAAACCAAAATCGAAACAAATCCGCAGTTTTTGCCAAAAGCTATATCGGTGTAAAGTCTGTCGCCTACCATAGCAATTTGCGACGGAGGAAGGTTGTATCTCTTTGAAATTCTGTCGCCCGCAATAGAATGAGGCTTGCCCATAATATATTCGGGAACTCTGTCCGTCGTAAGTCTTATTGCCTCGATAAATGCGCCTACGTCAGGCATAGGACACTCTTCGGCAGGACAGTTGAAGTCAGGGTGAGTAGCGATATAAGGAATGCCCTTTTTGATAAATTTGCAAAATTGATAAAGTCTGTCGTAAGTCAAAGTCGTATCGAAACCTAAAACCGCAATGTCAGGGTCTGTATCGGTAAGCTCGATGCCGTAAAGCAAAAATTCGGAGCGCAAACGTTCGTTGCCCAAAAGATAAACCTTGCTTCCTCTGAAATGGTCCAAGATATATTCGCAAGTTACTTGTCCGCTTGTGTAAATTTCGTCCGAATATACCCTAAGACCGAGATTGTTTAGCCTTGCGATATAGTCGGTGTGCATTCTTGACGAATTGTTCGTGAAAAAGCAAATGCGTTTGCCCATTTTTCTGAGTTCGTTTACGGCTTCGAACGAACCTTCGATTTCGTTGTCGCCGATATAAACCGTGCCGTCAAGGTCAAACAAAAACAATTCGACGTTTTTAATATCTTTTGTCATTTTAACTCCTTCGTTAAATATAATCTTCAAGCGCGCCCGTAGCTTTCGCATAACCGAGCAAGCCTTTTGACGTTTCGCCTGCAAGAGCCATTATCGAAAGCAACTCTTTTGAAGAAAAATTCTCTTTAAGCCAAAAGCCTGCGTCGTCGTAAATTCTGCGCCAGCGCCTTTGACTTGTCGAATAATCGATTTCTTCAAGGCAAGAAAGCAAATCGAGCCTATATTCTTCTAATATATATTTAATTCTAAAATAGCTGTTCACGGTTAAAAAGTCAATTCTTTTTAATAACAAATTGAATGAAAGCCCGCATTTCTTTTCAAGGAGCTTCATCGATTTGATTTTGTCGGGCGGCAATAATACGTCGAAAGCCGAGGAACTTAAAAAGCACTTATAGTATCCCCAAAGAACGTAAGAAGCAATGAACATATATTCTCCTCGCTCACGCGTTTTGTCGGTTAGTTGCAAAATTTCGCAAAAAGTTTCAACGCCACCTTTGAACTTCTCGTTTCTTTTCCTTTCGGACAAATTTAAGAGATACCAGAACAACTCGTCAACGTTCGGCGATAAGTCTATTGTCTGTTGCTTTATCGTGCGCTTAAAAACTTCCGCTATGCTCTCTCCGTCGCGAAAGCCCAAAAGCGACTTCCCCGACGTTTTGTCGGCAACGCATTTTTCAAAAATTCTAAGCCTTTCCGCCAAAGCTATTCCCCAGCCTGCCGCGAGCAAAGGTTTCGGACAGTCTTCGAGTATGGCAATATCGGCAACGATTAAACTTGCAATTTTAGTGTCAACTGTTTCGTCTGTGCCGAAAAGAAATCTGTCGCTGCTCGGAGCCGTAACAAACAATGCAAAATCCACGTTCAAAGAAGTTGCGACTGCGCTGCAAATATTCGCCGCTCGTTCCGTTCCGACGCCGATAACGTATCTGACGTATTCGGGAATTTGCCTTGCAGCAAAAAGCGACTTTTCATCACTTAAACCGCTATCGAGCTTACATTCGTACACGTCGATTTTGCCTGTTTTTAAGTTCGCTAAAACTTTTTCGGCAACAGTTTTTTCCTCGTCGAAATACAACAACGCTATATGCCCTGCCTTAAATTCATTCGGGATAAGCGACGGCAAAACCGACGCCATATTCTCTCCGAGATACACGTCGGCGTTTCCTATCTTTTCATACTGCACTCCGCCAAAATCAGCCATAATCAACCTCGCTTACTATCATTTTCAATGCAACTTTAACATAACGGCAAACGAATATTTCAATAGCTTTTGGCGGCATTTGTCGACTATTTAAATCTTTTGTTGAATACTCTTTTTGTCTTTAAACAATCAAAACTCAAAACGTAAACGGAGCGGTTAAAGTAAAACAAAATGAAAACTTTTACAAATACAAGCGAAATAAAAACTCCCTTGCCTGAGCAAGGGAGCCGAGCTTATTCGTTTATGACGGTTAAAAACTTTGCGTCTTTTCCGTCCATTGCAAGTTGTGCGTGTGGCAGTGACGGGTCGAAATAAATCGAATCGCCTTCACGAAGAAAATAATCTTTGTCACCGACGATAACTCGAAGTTTTCCTTCCAAAACGAAGTTAAATTCCTGACCGCCGTGCATAACAAGCTCGGGCGTATCCGTCGGCGCAATCGTGACGAGCATCGGGTTCATCGACTTGCATTTAAAATCAGCCGCAAGCGACGTAAAAGAATAGCCGTCGTAACGATTGACCGAAACACCCTTTCCGTCGTAAACAACGACAGCCGTTTCTTTTGTCGGCATAACGCCGTCCAAAACGTACTTAGGCTCCGTTCCCAACAAACTTGAAAACTTATAGATAAGATTTATCGGCATTTCTTTTTCGCACGTTTCGTAAGCGACGTATTCGGCTTCGGGAATGTCCAACATATCCGCCATATCTGCCGTCGAATAATCCGAAAACGTTCTTAGTTCGACAAGTCTTGCCGCTACTTTTGCATAATCTTCAATATTTCCTGCCATAATTTATTCCTAAAAATTATTCAGCGATAACTTTGTTAAGCGCGTCAATGAGTTCTTCAATGTCAATACCGTGAACTTGTGCGGCTTCTTCAAGAGTTTCGTTGTGCGCAATAGCGCATCCCAAGCAATGCATACCGAATTGCATAAGAGTATCGGCGATTTTTTCTGCGTCGCCGAGAGTCAAAAGGTCTGCAATCAACATATCTTTTTTAACCATAACCATATCTCCTTTGATCTTTTAATTATTATTTGCATAAAGCGGACAAATAACCGCTACGTTATTTTCCGCCCTTTGTTGCAAATATTATAAGTCATAAAAATTTTACTGTCAATCGAGGCGAAAGGTAATTATCACAAAAGTCCCGAAAAGCCGAACAGCCAAACAAGCAATGCGGCTATACCCAGCCCAAACAACGTCAAAAACAAAATCTTGAAGAAAGATTTAGGCGTTTTTCCGTAAGCCTTGCCCGTTCTTGCATTGACAAAATGCATGTAGTTCTTTTTGCGATAATGATATGCAAAAATCCAGATAGGAACAAACACGTACTTAAACTTGACGGGACTGTAAGTCGACGAAATGTTGATATAGTCGATAACGTCATAGCTGTATTGCGATAAAATGCCTTTTTTGATTGCGGCGTCCATCACGTTTTTTGCCGTTCCGAAAGATTCTTCAAGCGACGTATTATATCTTTCCGCTTGCATACCGGCAACGTATTTGCTGTCGTATGCGACTTGGTTTGCATAGTCAAACGGCGCAAGTTTAGAAAGGTCCTTTTGCGTCAGGTGCGAACTTGCTTCAACCGCAATGCTGTTAAAAACTTGGCTATAATTGCCCGAAATGTTTTTATATCTGACTCTTCTTTCGGTGCGTTTGTTTTCGCCGCTTCCGACCGTGACGTAATAATATTCGCCGATTCGACCTTCATACGACGAGCTTGTGTTTGCGTCGAACAAAAACACAGGGGTATAAACACCGTTGCATTTGTTCGGATCAAAGCCCTTTTTCAATCGAAGCGGCGCAAAAAAGTTTTTCTTTATGGACTTTCTTGCAAAATCGCTCGCTTCTTCCCTTGTGACTTTGAACGGCAAAATGCTGTCGGGTTTAAGCCCCGGAAGAGTGTCCGTTTTTTGGACGTTGGTTGCGCCGCAAAACGGGCAAACGACCGACGTGGAAAAATCGGAAATTTCCATTTCGCTGTCGCAGTTAGGACATCTGACGACCAAGCCTTCAAAACTGACGGCTCCTTCGTTTTTAAAAGTATAATAATCTCTCGCCGCAGTAGCTTTTGCTTCGACCGTCTTTGACGAGCCGCAATACGGGCAAGTAAGACGACCGCTTGCGATGTCGAACGACATATCGGCGCCGCAAGCCTCGCATTTTACGACTTCGGACTTATTTCTTGACATTAAAGTTTCTCTCCGCATTCAGGGCAGAATTTTGCGCCCGATTTTACTTCGACTCCGCACTTAGGGCAAGTCTTTTGAATTTTTGCTCCGCACTCAGGGCAGAATTTTGCCGTGGACTTTATTTCCGCTCCGCACTTAGGACATGGCATCATTCCGACAGCGGTTTGTTTTGCGCCGCATTCAGGACAGAACTTTGCGCCCTTTTTGATTTGCGCGCCGCACTTTGAGCATTTGCTCATTTCGACCTGAGAAGTGGCAGCCGCCTTAGGCTGTTGATTGAGCGTTCCGAATTGTTGCGCCATCATTTGTCCCATAGCAATGCCTGCGCTCATATTCATGCCCATATCGGCAACGCCGCCTTGCGACGGTTTTGCCGCCATATCGCGCATAGCTTTTGTTGCGTTGTATTGTTGATATTCTCCCATCTTGTCGCTAAGTATTCCGATTGTCGAACGCTCGTCAAGAGCCTTTTCGACTTCAGGCGGAAGCGAAAGATTTTGAATTGTAACTTGCGTAATTTCGATACCGATTTCGGCAAAAGTCGCACTTGCGATTTCCTTTGTCTTGTCACCGATTTCGATATAGCTCGAACAAAGGTCAAGAGCCGGAATTTTGCTTTCGCCGATGCTGTCGGTCAACGTTGCGAGAATTCTGTTTTTAAGGTGATTTTCGATATCGGCTGTCGTAAACGATTTAACCGTTCCGAAAATCTCACGCATAAACAAAGCGGCGTCGCTGACTCTGAACGAGAAGTTGCCGAATCCGCGAAGTCTGATTGCGCCGAAGTCGGCGTCACGCATCAT
>JAQYCY010000080.1:0-2668 GCA_028724485.1 Bacillota bacterium
CCTCCTTTGCGTATTGTTGCTGAACTTGTTGATTAAGAAGTTCGATATAAGCACGAATATGAGCATAACGATTGACATAATCGAGCCGACACCGTAAAGTCCTTGCTCAAATTTCATTTGAATGGAATCGCCGAACAAGAAAATAGTGCCGTTCGAAAGGAGCTGGCTTATTGCGTACGTCGAAATAGTCGGAATGAAAACCATAGTTATTCCCGATATTATGCCGCTTGTCGAAAGAGGTAACACGGTTTTCAAAAATACGGTCGATTTGTCCGCACCAAGGTCTTGCGCCGCTTCGATATAGCTTTTGTCAATGCTCGATATTGTAGTGTGTAAAGGCAAAATCATAAACGGAAGATAGTTGTACACCATACCGAATATAACCGTACCCATTCCGAGTTCGATTCCCATAGCAAGAAATACTGCTTTTGTCGCAAGTGTTCTGATAAGAAAGTTTACCCACATAGGAAGAATAAACAATATGACGAGAATTTTGCCCGAACTGTATTTTGAAAGTATGTACGCAACGGGATAGCCGATAAGCAAACAAATCAGAGTAGTGATTATGCCGACAAGCACCGAGTTGCCTAAAACGATAAGACTGCTTCTTTCAGTGAAGAAAGTCTTGAAGTTTTCAAGTGTGAGATAGCCGTCCGGATCTAAAAATGCGTTCACCAAAATTAACACCAACGGCAAAATGATAAATAGCATCATAAACAAGACGTATGGATAACCGAAAACTCGTCTTGTTATTTTAAACGGTCTAATTTTCTTCATCGGCTGAGTCCACCTCGTCTATTACGGTTTTTTCTTTCGTTACGTTTTCGCCTTCGGTTTTTTCGACAATAATCTTTTCAGGCGCAATTTTTATACCGACTCGGTCGCCTTTGAACCAGTCAAATTCGGTGTCCACGAAAAAGTCGTAAAAGTCGTCGGTACGAACGATACATTGATAATAACTGCCTTTATAGATGCTGTTTACGACAGTGCCTGAAATTACGCCGTCATTTTCGTCGTCGGTGATTTCCACGTCGTCAAAGTCGATTTTGACAAGAACTTTCGTACCCGACGGCAAGTCGCTTTGACATTCAAAGTTGCCGCCGCAAATCGAAACGAGATTTTCCGAAACCATTTCCGTTTGAATTTCGTTGATAATTCTCGATTTGTGCATAATATGCAAATCGAACGGCTTGATATAAAGTCCGACAACGTCGCCTTTTTTTTGCGACAAGGTATCGTGAACTTCAAGCTCGTTTTCGTTTGCGATGACGGTAATTTGATAATGGTCGCCTTTGAATACGCAGCTGTCTACGGTTGCGGTGACAATCGCCTTTTTATCGTCGGCGGCAAGAATTTTTATATCTTCCGGTCGAATGATAACGTCGATTGGTTCTTTCTTTTTAAAGCCGAAGTCAACACATTCAAAAATCGTGTCGCAAAATTCGACTTTGTAGTCTTCGAGCATAACGCCCGAAAGGATATTCGATTCGCCGATAAAGTCCGCAACGAAAGCGTTTGCAGGCTCGTCTTAAATTTTTTCAGGCGACGCTATTTGTTGAATTTCGCCTGCTCGCATAACCACGACTTTATCGCTCATCGTAAGGGCTTCTTCTTGGTCGTGAGTGACGTAAATAAAGGTTATGCCGAGGTTTTTGTGCATACTTTTAAGTTCAAGTTGCATATCCTTTCTCATTTTAAGGTCAAGCGCACCGAGCGGTTCGTCCAAAAGCAAAACTTCCGGTTCGTTTACCAAAGCTCTTGCGATTGCAACTCGTTGTTGCTGTCCGCCCGAAAGACTAGAGACGTTTCTGTGTCCGTAGTCTTCGAGGTCAACCATTTTAAGAGCAGCGTCAACTTTTCTTCTTATTTCCTCTTTATTGTATTTTCTGTACTTTGTTACTAAATTGCCTTTTTTGTCTACAAACGGCTCGGTCGGAACTTTTTGAAGTTTAAGACCGAAAGCAATGTTGTTGAACACGTTAAGGTGTGGGAAAAGCGCATACCTTTGAAACACGGTGTTTACTTTTCTAAGATGCGGCGGAAGATTGGTTATGTCTTCGCCATTGAAGAAAACTTGTCCGCTTGTCGGAATTTCAAAACCCGCAATCATTCTGAGTGTAGTGGTTTTTCCGCAGCCCGACGGACCTAAAAGAGTGACGAATTCGCCTTTTTTTATTATAAGGCTTGCATTTTTTACAGCTTCTTTTCCGTCGTAAACCTTGCAGACGTTTTTAAGTTCGATAATGGTTTCCTTTTGCATATTAGCTCCTTAAATCAAAAAGTAGGTGGGCTTGATACCCATATAACTATAGCCGTTAAATCCGACTTGTTTTCCAAACAGTGTACTTTGTTGCTTTCAAAATAAAAAGATTCGCCTTGTCTTACGACGTGTTCGCGTTTGCCTATCGTGAGAACGACTTCGCCTTGCAAAACGTAGCCGAATTCTTCGCCTTCGTGCGGCATATCGCTTTGAGTTTTGACGTGCGGATAAATTTCCGTCAAAATCGGCTCCATTTCGTTTTTTTGTGCGTTAGGCACAAGCCATACGATTTTTTGTTCGTCCGTCACTTTTTCGCAATAGTCGTTTTCACCGAATACGACTTGTTCGCCTTTTTCGTCGCTGAAAAATTCCGACGGAGTAGTGCCGAGCGCCGACAAAATGTCTAGT
>JAQYCY010000081.1:0-31304 GCA_028724485.1 Bacillota bacterium
ACGGTTTCCGCTTCGGTCATTTGTATCGATAGAGGCTGCACGGTTTAACAAAAGGCATCACGGAGTGGTGCCTTTTGTTATCCGTATATAAACTAAGAGATATGCAAGGCGTTGATAAAAGCGGAAACCGACGATGAAAGGCTGCACGGTTTAACAAAAGGCATCACGGTGGGGTGCCTTTTGTTATCCGTTTATTAACTAAGAGATAAGGCGTTGTAAAAAGCGGAAACCGACGATGAAAGGCTGCACGGTTTAACAAAAGGCATCACTTAGGTGGTGCCTTTTGTTATCCGTATATAAACTAAGAGATAAGGTGTTGTAAAAAGCGGAAACCGACGGTGAAAGGCTGCACGGTTTAACAAAAGGCATCACTTAGGTGATGCCTTTTGTTAATTTTCTGTTTGAAATTGAGTTTTTCAAATAAGTTTTCTTATTAAGTTTTCTACTAAGTTTTTAAATCGTTAAGTTTTTGCTTAATCGACTTTCAGGTTTAACGTTAGCTATTTGATTTTACAAATCGCGTTTTTCAAAAGTCAATATCGATATAAGCGATGACAAGATTATCCAAGCTATAGGCACGAAAGTACAAATTAAAATCGATTTCGTACTAAGTAAGCCCGAACTACTTGCCGTTGTAAGGCAAGTGCTTAAAAATGCATTTGAGAAGTTTGAAAGAGCGACGTTGTTTGCAAAAGTTGCCGCAATGACTATCGCCGAAATTATAAGGCTTTCGACTATATAAAAGCCGATCGAAAGACCTATTGCCGCTCCGCTTTTTCTAATGAGCATCGAGAGCATTAAAAACACCGAAGAATAAGCAACGACGCAAAGGAATTGTAAACACATTCTGCCAATCAAAATGCCGAATTCTTTTCCCGTGAAATCTACGCCGTAACCGACAATCGGCGATAAGACGCCTGCTATGACAAAGTTTGCGACGACGTAAATAAGACTTAAAATAATCGTTTCGATAAAGAAAGTAAAATATACGTTTATGCGTTTACTTCCGCAAATCGTTGCGTTGCGAATTGCTCCGTTTTGAAATGAACCGCCTACTATTAAACTAATTATAATTCCCAGAAGGAAAGTGGTGTCCGTTGCGCTTACTCCGCCCAAAATTACGCTCTTGCCCGAGTAGGCAAGTCCGAGATAGTCATATATAAATTCGCTTCCGCCTGTCGAGTCGGTGAGAGAATTTGCGACAAGCACGTTTACGACGGTTAGTCCAAAGACGATAATAAGACCAATCCAAATAGATTTAAAGAATTTGGCTCTGTATAGTTCGGCTTTTAGTAAATTTATCATAGAGTTGCGCCTCCTAAAAGCGAGATGAAATAGTTTTCGACGTCTCCGTCAACTTCCGTGATTGAAAATATTACAACTCCTGCCGTGGCAAGGTTTTTGCTAACTTCCGTAAGTTTATCTAAAATGTCGAAACAAAAAACCGTTCCGCTGTTTGCAAGTTTGATTTTTGTTGCGCCCATCGATTTTAAAACTTCGACGGTTTTTGCCGTATCGTCAACCATAAGTTTGATATACGGCTTGACGGTTTCGTTAAGTTCGTCTTCGGTGATTTGCTTTATAAGTTTGCCGTTAGCCATAACGCCGTAGCAGGTTGCTACTTTGCTAAGTTCGGAAATTAAGTGGCTGGAAATCAAAATTGTCATTCCTTTTTCTCTGTTCAATCTGATTAAAAGATTTCTGACAGCTTGGATTGCTTCGGGGTCGAGACCGTTTACGGGTTCGTCGAGAATAAGCAACTCAGGCTCGCCCAAAAGAGCGAAAGCTATGCCTAAGCGTTGTTTCATTCCGAGAGAGTAGTCGGAAAACTTTTTGGTTGTTTCGCCGCCTAATCCTACAAGGTCTATGAGATTTCTGATTTTCGCATCATCGAAACAACCTTTTTGCAAAGCCAAATATTTAAGGTTTTCATAAGCCGTCAGTTTTGCGGCAAAAGCAGGGTATTCGATTAAGTATCCTATTTTTTTTCTGCTCTCTAACAAGTTTTCCGAACTGCCGAAAAGTTCAAGCGTTCCTTGATTAGGTTTGGCAAGTCCGAGCAAAAGTTTAAAAAGAGTAGTTTTGCCTGCTCCGTTCTTTCCGATAAGGCCGTAAATATCCCCCTTTTTAATCGTTGCATAAACGTCGTTTACTGCTAATTTGTCTTTATAAATCTTGCACAAACCGTTTGTTTTTACAACATCCGCCGAATTTTCGCGTCTATCGGCAATTTGGGTAGCGTCGCTTTCATTTTTAAATTTGCCGTTAGCAAAATCGAACTCGAAATTTTGATTATTTTCTTCCATATTTTACCTCTTTACGTTTATTATACGAACTTTTTAAATTTAGTCAATATGAAAACCATTACCTTGTACGGTATTTATACGGTATTTAGTATGGCGTTTGTTTAAATATTTATTAGTCGTTCGGTTGCCTGCAATGCGTGATAAACGAGCGTTAAGTAGCTTGCGACGAAAATTAACAAAAGTACAACTTATTTAAGTTCAATTTACGCTTATTTGTTTGACTTTTGAGGTGATGTGAAACTATAATGTATAAAAGTATAATAATATAATGCAATAGGTTTAACTTGCTATATACGACTTTTGGCTAAAACGTGATTGCCTATTGTATTTTGAGGAAAAAAAGATGTACAAACCTGTAGACACAAACTTAGACTTCGTAGAAAGAGAAAAAGAGATTTTAAAGTTTTGGAAAGACAATGCCGTTTTTGAAAAGAGCGTTGAACTCAACAAGGGCAAAGAGCCGTTTACTTTTTATGACGGACCTCCTACCGCAAACGGAAAACCGCATATCGGACACATTTTAACTCGCGTTATGAAAGATATTATTCCACGCTTTAAGTCTATGAAAGGCTATGACGTTCTTCGTAAAGCAGGTTGGGATACGCACGGACTTCCCGTGGAACTCGAAGTAGAAAAGATGCTCGGAATAGACGGAAAACCCGAAATCGAAAAATACGGCATCGAACCTTTCATTAAAAAATGCAAAGAGTCGGTTTTTAAATATCAATCGGAATGGGAAAGAATGTCCGACCGTATCGGTTATTGGGTGGATATGAAAGATCCGTACGTTACCTACAACGACAACTATATCGAATCGATATGGTGGTTTTTAAAGCAAGTTCACGAAAAAGGTTTGCTCTATAAAGGGCATAAAATCGTGCCTTATTGCCCTCGTTGCGGCACGGCATTATCCAGTCACGAAGTAGCGCAAGGTTATAAAGACGTCGAAGAAAAATCTATATTTGTAAAATTCAGAAGCGCAAAGGACGAAAATACTTTCTTCCTTGCTTGGACAACAACGCCTTGGACGCTTCCTTCAAACGTCGCTTTGTGTATGAATCCAAAAGAAGATTACACAAAGATCAAAGTAGGCGACGAATATTACGTTTTGGCTGACGCTTTAATCGACAGCCTTTTCAACGACTATGAAAAAGTAGAAACTAAAAAGGGCAAAGATTATGAAAGAGAAGAATATATTCCGCTTTTTGACTTTGCCGACGTGAAAAAAGGCGAGGGATACTACGTCACTTGCGATGATTACGTTACGCTTACAGACGGTTCGGGTATCGTCCATATAGCTCCTGCATTCGGCGAAGACGACGCAAACGTCGGAAGAAACTACAAATTGCCTTTCGTTCAAATGGTTGACGAAAGAGGTCGCTTTGTTAAAGGTACGGGCGAACTCGAAGGTTTGTTTGCAAAAGACGGCGACAAGCTCGTCATCGAAAATCTTAAAAATCGCGGTTTGCTCTTTAAAGAGCTTATGTTTACGCACAGCTATCCGTTTTGTTGGAGATGCGACACGCCGCTTTTGTACTATGCTCGTTCGAGCTGGTTTATCAAAATGACTGCGGTTCGCGATGAACTTTTAAAGTCAAATGCGTCGGTAAACTGGATGCCGCCTACAATCGGTACGGGCAGAATGGGCAACTTCCTTGAAAACGTTATCGATTGGGGTATTTCCCGTGAAAGATATTGGGGAACGCCGTTACCTATTTGGGTGTGTAACAAGTGCGGAAAGGTTCACGTTATCGGAAGCCGTGAAGAACTTAAAAAACTTGGCGGAATGAAAGAAGACATCGAACTTCACCGTCCGTATATCGATAAAGTCACTTGGGATTGCGAGTGTGGCGGCAAAATGATAAGAACGCCTGAGGTTTGCGACTGCTGGCTCGACAGCGGCTCGATGCCTTTTGCGCAATGGCATTATCCGTTTGAAAACAAAGACAAATTCGACAAATTCTATCCTGCCGACTTTATCAGCGAAGCCGTCGACCAAACGAGAGGTTGGTTCTATACGCTTCTTGCAGTTTCGACGATT
Organism: Bacillota bacterium; assembly: GCA_028724485.1. Taxonomy (GTDB): domain Bacteria; phylum Bacillota; class Clostridia; order Christensenellales; family CAG-917; genus CAG-917. The sequence continues at coordinate 4,348 of JAQYCY010000081.1, forward strand.
GCTTTCGGAAGAAGTCCGTTTAAAAATTGTATAGTATTAGGTCACGTCAACGATAAAGACGGAATAAAGATGTCAAAGCATAAAGGAAACGTCGTTGATCCGTGGACGGTCCTCGACAATCAAGGAGCGGACGCAACGCGTTGGCATTTCTATACTTCGTCTGCGCCGTGGCTTCCTTCGAGATTTTATCCGGAAGCTGTTTCGGAAGGTCAAAGAAAGTTCCTTGGCACTTTATGGAACACTTATGCATTCTACGTTTTGTATGCGGAAATCGACAAGTTCGATCCGAGAGCTTACGACATAAAGAACTGCAAATTAACCGTTATGGATAGATGGATTTTGTCGAAACTCAATTCGCTTATAAAATTTGTCGATGAAGGGCTAAACGAATATAAGATTACCGAAACGTCGAGAGAAATCGGCGAGTTCGTCGACGGTTTGTCAAATTGGTACGTTCGTCGTTGTCGTGAGCGTTATTGGGGTAGCGAAATGACGGAAGATAAAAAGGCGGCGTATATGACGCTCTATACGGTTTTAAGCACGCTTTCGCTTACGATTGCGCCTTACGTTCCGTTTATGGCTGAATCTATTTATCAAAACCTTGTCAGACCTTTTGATAAACAATCTCCTGTCAGCGTACATCTTTGCAGTTATCCCGTAGCCGACGAGAAATATATCGATAAGTCTTTGGAAGAAGGCATGGAGGACGTGCTTAAAGTCGTATTCTTAGGAAGAGCGGCAAGAAGTAAGTCTAATATGAAAAACCGTCAACCGCTTTCAAAACTTATGTACAACGGACATAAGGATTTGTCTGATGAACTTAAAGGTCTTATAGAAGACGAACTTAACGTAAAAGAGTGTATAATAAGCGACCGTAGCGGTGATTTCATCAACTATGAGCTTAAACCGCAACTTAAAACGCTCGGACCTAAATACGGAAAACTTCTTGGAAAAATCAGAGAGTTTTTGGCGACTTGCGACGCAAAAGCCATTGTGAGCGCAGTCAAAAACGGCGGAACGTTCGTCACAAAATTCGGTGACGATGAAGTCGAATTCGCCGAGTCCGACCTTCTCATTTCGGTTAAGAATAAAGAAGGATTTGCATCCGAAACCGACGGCGAAATTACCGTTGTTCTCGATACCGAGCTTACGCCTGAACTTATCGAAGAAGGTATTATGCGTGAAATCGTTTCCAAAATTCAAACTATGAGAAAGGAAGCAGGCTTTGAAGTCGTTGACCATATCAAAGTCGGCTACAAAGCGGACGGCATCGCAAAGAAAGTCCTTGACAATAAGGAATATCTTAAAGACGTATTAGGCGAGTCGGCTGACGAAAACCTTAAAGGTTATATCAAAGAATGGGATATAAACGGAAACAAGGTTACGCTTTCGGTTGAAAAGTTATGAAATATTCCGACGAGTGGAAAGACTTTGAAGTCATAGCGACCGGCGACGGCGAAAAGCTGGAAAGGTGGGGCAATCTTAAACTTTTAAGGCCCGATCCGCAAGTTATCTGGAAGCCTATAAAACCGCTAAGAAGTTACGACGGAATAAATGCGATTTACGCAAGACATTCGACGGGTGGCGGAGCTTGGGAATTCAAAAAAGGCGTTCCCGACGAGTTTTATATCGGTTGGCGAAATCTTAAATTCAAACTCAAACTTATGGGTTTTAAGCATACGGGACTTTTTCCCGAACAAGCCGTAAATTGGGCGAGAATGATAGACCTTATAAAAGGCGAAAAAAGGACAATCAGCGTTTTGAACCTTTTTGGGTATACGGGGGCTGCGACCGTTGCTTGCCTTAGCGCAGGCGCAAGCGTGTGTCACGTCGATTCGGCAAAGGCTATGGTGGAGCGTTGCGGCGAAAATATCAGACTTTCGGGACTTAAAGACGCGCCTGTCAGATATATAATCGACGATTGCTTTAAGTTTTGCGCAAGAGAATTAAAGCGAGGAAAACGCTATGACGCAATTATTCTCGATCCGCCGAGTTTCGGGCGAGGACCTAACGGCGAAAAGTGGAAAATCGAAGAGGGAATTTCCGAACTTACAGAACTTGTTGCGGCTTTGCTTAGCGATAATCCGTTGTTTGTTTGTCTTAATTCTTACACCACAGGGCTTCAACCGACCGTTATGAAAAACATATTGACGCTTGCTCTGCCTAAAAATGCGGAAATCGACGCAGATGAAATCGGACTTCCGACTTCCGAAGGCTTGGTTTTGCCGCAAGGTTGTACGGCGTTTGCAACTTTCAAAAAAAACAATTAGCGTAAGCGACAAATTTAAGGAGCAAGGTAAATACCCAATCAAGCTAAATACCCAATCAAGCTAAATGCCCAATCAAGGTAAGTTTTACTTGCAATAAATAATTAAAGATAACGTCAAAAAGCAAAACGCTTTGGAGATACTATGAGAGAAGATATAAAAATACTGTTTGAAGACAATCATATTTTAGTCGTTACCAAACCTGCTATGGTTCCCGTTCAAAAGGACGAATCGGGCGACGACGATATGCTGACTATTTTAAAACGGTATTTGGTTGAAAAATATAATAAAGCAGGCGACGCATACCTTGGACTTGTGCATAGGCTTGACCGTCCGACGGGTGGCGTTATGGTGTTTGCAAAAACGTCGAAAGCGGCGGCAAGATTGTCGGAAGCTATCGCAAACGGTGACGTCGAAAAAAAATACTTTGCAATCGTTGACGGCACTCCGAAAGAAAAGCAAAAGAAAGTTATCAATTATTTGAAAAAAAATTCTAATACGAACAATACCGAAATCGTACCTAAGCTGACTGAGGGAGCAAAATATGCAGAGCTCGATTACAAAGTTTTGGATACAAAGTCGAATTACAGTTTGGTTGCGGTAAACTTAGTGACGGGCAGAGGACATCAAATCAGAGTTCAGATGGCAGGACTTGGCAATCCTATTGCCGGGGACGCTCGCTACGGAAAAGGGTTAAAAATACCGCTATGCCTATGGGCAGTCGAATTAAAATTCAATCATCCTATCAGTGGCAACAGAATGGTTTTCAGGGTTTATCCGCCTGAAACACAACCGCTTTGGAATTTGTTTAATTTGGAACAGTTTTTAAGGCTCACTGTAAAAAACAACAACTTGTATGATTAACGGAGATAATATGGAATTTATAAATAAAACACTTGGCGAGGTTATAAACGACTTGGGGAAAAACTATCCCGATAACCTTGCGTGCAAATTTCCGCTTGAAGGCTATGAGAAGACTTGGGCGGAATTTGATAAAGAAACGGACGAATACGCAAAAGGATTTATGGCGCTCGGTATTCAAAAGGGCGATAAAGTCGCTATTTGGGCAAAGAATACTTCCGAATGGATGCTTACTTTTTTTGCCACTGCAAAAATCGGCGCTATTTCCGTCACGGTCAACACAAACTACAAGATTTTTGAACTCGAATACCTTCTCAATCAATCGGATTCAAAGTTTTTGGTCATGATGCACGGCACAAAAGACGTCGATTACGTCAAAATTGTCGAAGAACTTTTTCCCGAGCTTCCTACAAGTGAGAACGGCTTGGTAAGTTCTAAACAAATGCCGTTTTTAGAGCGTATTATCTATGCCGATACCGACGAAACGCCTAATGGCTTTATGACGTTTAAAGACATAAAGAGTTACGCTTCCAAGGTCAGCGACGAAGAATTTAAAGCAAGAGTCGCAACGCTCGACCCACAAGACGTTATCAACATTCAGTATACGTCGGGTACGACGGGTTTTCCTAAGGGCGTTATGCTTACGCATTACAACATTATCAACAACGGCAAGTGCATTGGCGATGGAATGAAGTTTACCGAAAAAGATAAACTTTGCATTTGCGTGCCTTTTTTCCATTGCTTCGGAATGGTGCTTGCAATGATGGCGTCGATTACTCACGCAACCGCTATGGTTCCTCTTCCTTATAGTCCGTTAAAAGTTATGAAAGCTATAAGCGAGGAGCATTGCACGGCAGTTCACGGCGTTCCGACAATGTTTATTGCTATGCTCGAACACCCCGACTTTAAGCAATATGATTTTTCATCATTAAGAACGGGGATTATGGCAGGCTCGCCTTGCCCGATAAAGGTTATGCAACAAGTCATCGACGAAATGAATATGAAAGATATAGTCATTGTTTTCGGTCAAACCGAAGCAAGTCCGGGTTGTACGATGACGACTACAAACGACAGTATCGAAGCTCGTGTTTCGACTGTCGGAAAAGCATTTCCGGGAGTTGAATGTAAAATTATCGACCCTGAAACGGGTGAAACTTTGCCGCCGCACAAAACGGGTGAGTTTTGCGCAAGGGGATACAATATAATGCGCGGTTATTACAAAATGCCGGAAGCTACCGCTCAGGCTATTGACAAGGACGGTTGGCTTCACTCGGGCGATCTTTGCACGGTTGACGAAAACGGCTATTATAAAGTAGTCGGAAGATTGAAAGATATGATTATCCGTGGCGGCGAAAATATATATCCAAAAGAAATCGAGGAATTTTTATACACTTGTCCTAAGATTTCCGACGTTCAGGTAATCGGCGTTCCGAGCCAACAATACGGAGAAGAGGTTATGGCGGTTATCATTCTTAAAAAGGGTGAAACCATGACCGAACAGGAAGTTAAAGACCTTGTGAAAGCTAATATGGCAAAGCATAAAGTGCCGAGTTATATTAGATTTGTCGACGCTTTTCCTGTTACGGCAAGCGGTAAAATTCAAAAATTCAAGCTCCGTGAAGAGGCTATCGAAATTCTCAATTTGCAGGAAGCTGCAAAAATAGAAACGGCATAAGGAGGCGTATATGAAACTATCTTTTTCGACGCTTGGTTGCCCAAGCTGGGATCTTAAAGAAATTTTTACTACTGCAAAAGATTTAGGATATAACGGTGTGGAAATTCGCGGAGTCGCAAGAGAATTGTACGCTCCGACTATGAAAGCGTTTACAACCGATAAGGAAAAGACGCTAAGCGAAATTAAACGTTTGGGCATCGAGATTTCTATGCTCACAAGCGCCGCGACGCTTGCTATGCACGACGGCAAGGATGAATCCATTGCAGAGGCGAAAGCATATATAGACTTAGCTCGCGATCTTAAAGTTCCGTTTGTAAGAGTGCTATCAACCGACACTCCGTATTTTGACGGCGGCGATATCGATTTGTGCAAAAAAAATCTTGCAACGGTTGCGGAATATGCCGAAGGTAAAAACGTTACCGTACTTATGGAAACAAACGGACTTATGGTTGACACCAAAAAATTAGCGAGAGTTTTGGACGAAGTCGGCGGAGCGGTAGGCGCACTTTGGGACGTTCATCATCCGTATCGTTTCGGCGACGAATATATCGGTCAAACGCTCGACAATCTCGGTGACAGAATTAAATACGTCCACCTTAAAGATAGCGTGATTGCGGGCTGCGCTCCAAAATATAAGATGATGGGCTATGGCGATATTCCGCTCGATGAGGCAATCGGTTCGCTTTTGGCAAAAGGCTACGACGGTTATTTCACTCTCGAATGGGTAAAACGTTGGAACAAAGACCTTGAAGAACCGGGAATTGTTTTTGCGCAATATATCAACTATATGAAGCGGTTTCAAAAATAATGCGAACAAAATGAAATATGATAAATTTGACAGCACGGCGACGTGCTGTTTTTATATGTGGTTTACAGCGAAGTGTTATGTTTCACCGTTAAATCAAAATGTTGCGTTTACGACAGTTTGGCATAGCAGTTTGGCATAGTAATATCAAGACTTGTTTTCGTTGGGTTTGTGTGCGAAAACAAGTCTTGATTTAACCGAAATTTTGTATAATAAAACCAACGGCATTGCCGTTTTGTGAACGCCGATTAGCTACTATTCTCGGTTTATAGATTTTAAAATGTTTTGAAAACTAAATGCTTGTAAAGTTTAAATAATTACTTTCTTCGATTCTTTTTTTTATTGCGTTTATCATTGGTATGTTTTGATATTCGTTTTTTAGCCATTCTTCGCCGTAACCTAAGTTTTGCATAGTCTGACAAAAATTATCGGTGGCTCTGACGTGTCGTCTGAAAACCGTTCTTATGCACACTTCGGACTCGTCGGCGATTTCCTGAAAAGTTAGTTTTTTTAAATATCGCATTCTCAAAATATCCGAATCCACGATTTTTAATGCGCTTAAAGCGGTGTCGATTATGTATTTTAGGTTGCATAATTTGCGTTTCGAGTCGTTTAAGACGCATATATCGTTTAAAAGTTCTTCGGTTGATATTCCTAAACGCAGATGTCTTGCTCCAAATCCCGATTGAACGCGGGTTTTTACTCCGAAATCGATAGTTTTGATAATTTGCGGAATAGCAGAATAAGCAACGAGTACAGCGTTGCTCCATAAGGTATGTTTCATATGTCCTCCTTGGGGAAATTTGAATGATGTGCCTTGATTATAAGTATGAAAAACGCGTAAAGTCAAAGCAATATGACAAAAAAGTGAAAAATAGGTGAAAAATTGGTGAAAAATAGGTGAAAAGAAAAATCAATGTTTAAAATTGTCATAATTACTTAAAATTTTGCCTATTTTTCTGTTAGTTTTATAGTTTTCGAGCGTGTGTTTGTTAGCCTTTTAGAGATAGTTTTGTGCTTTAACACGGCTGAATTTTCGGTGAACACTATGATGCCTGCTAAGTTAATTTATCGTTATTTGTTAGTTAGTCATTTGTTATCATTTAAAAATTAGTCCTGCGATTGTTCCTAATAAAAGGGCAATTAAACTATGAGTGAATTTTTGCAAAACTACCGTTTTTGCTTTTATACGGCACTTTGATAAAAAGCTCATAGACTGACATAAAATTCCCATTCCTGAAATCGACACTAAAAACGTAATCAAGCCGCATTTTAAAAATTTTGAAATCGATATTTTGCTTAGCATCATACAACCTCTTGTCATCTCTATGCAACCGCAAATCAACGCTTGGGCGGTAAACCCGAAATCGGTGTTCGGTAGGCAGGACAAAATTCCACTGTTTAACACAAGGTCGATTATAAGATTGAAAACTACGATATATCCGCAAAGGTTGAGCATGGATAAAGTCGAATTGCAAATTGTTTTTGAAAGAAAATCGTTGCAATCTAACGGCAAATTTAAAACGGCGTCCGTTTTTGTTTTTTTTCCACGATAGATAAAACCGTTTAAAAATGCCGACAAATAGTGGCATATAAGCACTACTATCGCAAACGATTTATCGTTAAACACGGTAATTCCGAGCGTTCCCAAAATAAACAGCGGTCCGCTTGTCGAGCAAAACGACGCAATTTTTTTGCAATTTTCTTTGTCGAGCAAAGACGACGCATAAAGCTCCGAAATGAGTTTTGCCCCGACGGGATAGCCGCATATCAAGCTCATAAAAAAAACGTACGCCGAAAGGGGAGAAGCGTTAAATAATTTTCCGAACGGTTTGCCGAAAATTTTTGCAACTGCAAGCGGCGCGCCGAGCTTTGTGAGTATCGTCGAAAAGAAAAAAAACGGAAACAGAGCAGGCAAAACGGAAGCGGTGAAAACTATAAGTCCGTTTTTTGTGGATTGTATGTAAATTTCAGGGCGAATTACAATCATTACAAGTGCAATTACGGTCAGGACAATCAGGCAAAAGTTTCGCCCCTTTGAAAAATCTAACGTAAATCGTTTAATAAGTTGTTTTTTGCCCTTATGCGTTTGCTGTTTGTTTTTTCGCATAATAAAACGACGCGTGGTTTTCGCGTCGTCGGTTTTGTGCATTTCGGTTTTTAACGAGTTTTCCACTCTCTATATTATTATAAAAGTTTTTGTTTTATGAATAGTTTAAGCGCCGATAATCAGTTCGATTGATTGCTTAAAAACAACGGTTCGTTTAAGACCTTTTCGGGCGTGCCGTTCACAAGAGATAAAAAGCGGTGAGCTTTTTCGTCCATATCGACAAGCGGTTTAATTGTTTCGTCCGTGCAGTCGCTTGCCTTTAAAAGCGGTTTTGTCTTTTTTGCGATTTCGCCTAATATGTCTTTACGGCTGCGTCTTAAAGCGAGTATCCTGATATAAGGCGGATTTTCTTCGGCAACCGAAACAAGTTCTTTGGTTATCCCGAGAGTTGCCGAAGCTACTATGCGTTTCACGGTACTTTTTGTATATCGTTTGGTTGTGAGAGCATAGAGTTCTTCGATAGAGCCGAAACTAAGTTTTTTAAGTCTGTTTTCAAAGCCTTCGGATATATTTGATATTTTTTCAAGTTCATCTGCCGACATAGTGTTTATCGCATAAAGGCAGATTGCCGAAAATTTCTTTTTGTCGATGTCGCATAGCTCTACAAAAGGCGGAACGGCTTTTGAAACGTCCTCATTAAGGTGTAACATTTTGCGAATTTCGGTTGACGATAAAAATGCGCCGCCGTCGGTCGAGTAGCGGCGTTTAACCGTGTGAAAATCGAAAGGTAAATCGAGAGCCATACAGGCTTTTAAATATTCAACCGCCAAAATATTGTTCGGACTGCCGATTATTTCCGAAACTATAGGGCTTTCTTGATCAAGAGCCATGGTTCTCGCTTTTGCGAGGGAATAGCCTTTTGACATATAGTCGTTAAGTAAGGTTTTAAATTCGTTCGTTTCATAATTGAGTTCGGAAACGGCAAGTTGAATGGAACTTATATCGCCGCTTTCACTGCCGAACGAAAGAGTAAGATCGTCGAAAACGGAAAGTGTTTTCATTGCGCCCATAGCAAATCTGTTTGCGGGTGAAAGCGAGTATACGGTCGGCAATTCTATAACAATGTCCGCTCCTGCCTTAATTGCCCAGTCGGCGCGAGTGTATTTGTCGGCTATACAAACGTCGCCTCGTTGAGTAAAAGAGCCGCTCATAACGACTATCAAAGTGTCGCAACCCGTTTCGGCTTTCGCCTTTGACAGTTGATAGAGATGACCGTTGTGGAACGGATTGTATTCCGCAATTATAGCCGTAGTTTTCATTGTACCTCGCTGCTTCCGTTGATTTTAAAATTGTGTTGTCAACAGTTGATTTTTTAAAAAATAACTCTTATAATTATAACAATAAAATAAATAAGAAGCAATATTATATTGCCGAGTTTTTGGAGTTAAAATGAGCAACTTTTTAGATAATCTTTATCTTAGAGCAGCAAAACTTAACAAAACTATCGCTCTTGCCGAAGGTGACGATTATAGAGCCGCCAAAGCAGCCGAAATCCTTACGCAAAAAAAAGTTTGTAAGGTAGTTTTGATTGGCGACAAAACGGCTATAAAAGCCAAATTCACGGAAATCGATTTTAACGGCGTTGAATTTATGAATCCTTTGACGGATAAAGTCGATGAATATGCAAATTTCCTTTATGAGCTTCGCAAAGAAAAGGGTTTGACCTTGGAAGCGGCAAAAAAACTCATTACTTCAAACAATATGTACTATGCGGCAGTCGCTCTTAAAGTCGGCGACGTAGACGGCGTTGTAGGCGGTGCGGTTTTCTCGTCGGCGGACGTTTCAAGAGCGGCATTCCAAGTCGTAAAACCTGCAAAAGGAATAAAAAGTGTTTCCAGCTGTTTTATTATGATTCCGCCAAAAGATTTTAAATACAGCGACACTCCTGCTTTTGTTTTCAGTGATTGCGCGGTTATTCCGTATCCCGACGAAAATCAACTTGCCGATATTGTTTGCGCGGCTTATCTTTCGGCGAAAAATATCGTTGAAGTCGAGCCTAAAATCGCTATGCTCAGCTTTTCGACGCTCGGTAGCGCAAAGCACGAGAATATCGACAAAGTAAGAAATGCGCTTCAAATCGTCAAAAACGAACATCCTGAAATTTGCGTGGACGGCGAAATGCAACTTGACGCCGCAATCGTCGACGTCGTTGCAAAACAAAAAGCAAGCTCAAGTCCTGTTGCGGGCAAGGCAAACGTTCTCGTATTTCCTAACCTTGACGCAGGCAATATCGGATACAAAATTGCTCAACGTTTCGGCGGCTGTATGGCGATCGGACCTATTATGCAAGGGCTTTCAAAGCCTATCAACGACCTTTCGCGCGGTTGCGTAGCCGAAGACATTGTTGCGGTTGCCGCAATTACTTGTTTGCAAGGAGCATAATATGAAAGTTTTAGTTATAAACGCAGGTTCGTCCTCACTTAAATATCAACTTATCGATATGGAAACCGAAACCGCTTTGCTTAAAGGACTTTGCGAACGCATTACTTTTAGCGGTGGTTGTTTGTCTCAAAAAACAGCAGACGGAAAAGAGTATAAAATCGAGCAAGATATGCCTACGCACAAAGAAGCTATGGAACTTGTTTTGAAAGCTATGCTCGATTCTACGTATGGAGCAATAAAATCCGTTTCGGAAATCGGCGCGGTAGGGCATAGAGTTCTCCATTCGGGTGAAGATTTCCACTCGTCGGTCGTTATCGACGACGAAGTCATCAGGATTTGTGAAAAGAATGCGGAACTCGGACCTCTTCACATGCCGGGTAATATCGCTTGCATAAAAAGTTGCCGCGAAGTTATGAAAGGCGTTCCTATGGTGGCGGTGTTTGACACTACTTTCCACAGCACAATGCCGCCTAAGGCGTTTATGTATGGTATTCCTTATAGCGTTTATGAACAATACAAAGTCAGAAAGTACGGTTTTCACGGCACGTCGCACAAGTTTGTCAGCGAAGAAACCGCAAAAATCATCGGCAAAGACAAAAAGATGATTATTTGCCATCTCGGAAACGGGTCTTCGATTTCGGCTGTAAAGGACGGCAAGTGTCAAGATACTTCTATGGGATTTACTCCGCTCGAAGGACTTGTTATGGGAACGCGTTCGGGCAATATCGATCCTGCCGCAGTAGATTACATCAGACAAAAGTTGAACCTTAAAGACGATGAAGTCGTGCAGTATCTCAATAAAAAATGCGGTATGCTCGGAATAAGCGAATATTCCAGCGATTGCCGCGACCTTACCGAGCGTGCCAATCAAGGTGACGAAAAAGCAAAACTTGCGCTTGAAATGGTAGCGTATAGCGTTAAAAAATACATCGGAAGTTATGCGGCTGTTCTCGGCGGCGTCGACGCAATCGTTTTTACGGGCGGTATAGGCGAAAACAGCTTTGTAATACGCGGACTTGTTATGGAAGGAATGGAATACTTGGGTGTGGATTTTAGCCCTGAAAAAAATAAAATGCGCGGTAGCGGCGTTTGCGAAATTTCAAACGAAGGCTCAAAAGTAAAAGTTTTGATTGTTCCTACAAATGAAGAACTCTCAATCGCAAGAGAAACACAAGGACTTGTAGCAAAAAACTAAAAAAATATAAAATAGGCTCAAAATGTGGCGATAATCGTTTGACATTATCTTTTATTTATCGTAAAATTTTGTAGTTGAAAGACTCTGGGTAGGAGGAACGTAAAGATGGCAGTACCAAAAAATAAAATTTCTAAGTCAAAGACTAATTCAAGATTTGCAAATTGGAAGTTGAAGGCAACAGGTCTTGTGGAATGTCCGCAATGTCATGAGCTTATCAAGAGCCACACGGTTTGTCCTAAGTGCGGTTATTATAAAGGCACTTTGGTAAAAGAACCTAATCAAAAAGCTGAATAATCTTTTCTTTGGTGAGCTTCCGCTCACCAAATTTTTTATACTTAAATTTGGTTTCTGACTGTTTAACAAATCGTTAAATTTAAGTTACCGCTTTGGAGAGCAATATGAAAATTGTTTTAGACGTATTCGGCGGCGATTATGCCCCGAAAGAAATCGTTCTCGGAATGATAGGCGCAATTAACGCCGATAAAGATATCGAAGTCGTTGCCGTCGGTGACGAAACGAAAATCAACGAAGTTTTAAACGAGCAAAAATTCAAATCCGACAGGGTTACGATTGTCGATGCAAAAGACGTAATCACAAACGACGAATCGCCTACAATGGCAATAAAACTCAAAAAAGAATCGTCGCTTGTCAAAGCGTTCGATTATCTTATGGCAAACGACGATGCGGTCGCGCTTGTTTCGGCAGGCTCAACGGGTGCAGTTTTGACGGGCGCATTTATGAAGGCAGGCAGAATTAAAGGAGTATCAAGACCTGCGCTTGCTCCGATTTTGCCGACCGTAAAGCACGGCGGCGTTGTCCTTTGCGATTGCGGCGCAAACGTCGATTGCAAAGCGGTAAATCTTCTTCATTTCGGAATTATGGGAGCGGCTTTTGCCGGCGCAATGCTTAAAATCGAAAATCCTAAAATCGGACTTTTGTCGAACGGAGCAGAAGATAAAAAGGGCAATGAACTCTGTCACGAAGCGTTTGCGCTTTTAAAAGAGAGCGGATTGAATTTTGCAGGCAACTGCGAAGCGCGCGATATTCTGTCGGGCGAATACGACGTTATCGTAGCAGACGGCTTTAACGGAAACATTGCTCTTAAATCTGCGGAAGGCACGGCAAACGCAGTATTCGGCTTGCTTAAAGAAGGTATCAAAAACGGCGGACTAAGAGCTAAACTCGGCGCAGGTTTGTTGTTGCCTACTTTGAAAAAACTTAAAAAAGAAATGGACTACAATGAAAACGGCGGAGCTTGCTTTTTGGGCGTAAACAAAGTTGTAGTAAAAAGTCACGGAGCGAGCAAGGCAAAATCGATAACTGCAAGCATATTGCAAGCCAAAGACCTTGCCAAGTTTGACGTGGTAGGAAAGATTACAGACTATATCGGAAAAATCGATAAAAGGGACGAAGAATAATGGCGGTCGAGCTTGCGGTAGTCGAAAGAAAAATCGGATATACTTTTAAAAATCCGAACTTGCTATTAAGGGCGTTTACACACAATTCTTACGTCGACCAAAAGAGCAAGAGTTATCAGAATCTTGAATTTTTAGGCGACAGTATTCTCGATTTTATAGTTGCCAAGATTTTTTTTGATAAATATCCAAATAAAAACGAAGGGTATTTGACAAGGCTAAGGGCAAACGTCGTTTCGGAAAAACCTCTTGCAAACGCTATCGACAGGCTCAATATAGCGCAAAATATGCTTGTCGGCGTCGGCGAAAAAAAACAAAACGTGGCAAGTTTAGATTCCGTTAAATCCGACCTTTTTGAGGCTATAGTAGGAGCGATTTACGTCGATAGCAAAAACATTGACGAATGTGAAAAGTTTATTGTCAGATTGCTCGGCGATATTATCGATGCCGTAGATACGCAAAAGACACTCGACGCAAAAAGCGAACTTAACGAGTACGGTACAAAGCACGGAAAGTCAATCGAATATCGCCAGTTAAAGCGTAGCGGTCCTGACCATAATCCGATTTTCAAGTTTGAAGTCTTACTTGGCGGAGAAAAACTCGGCGAAGGGGAAGGCAAGAGTATAAAAGAAGCAGAGCAGAACGCCGCACGGTTTGCGGTAACGAAAATTAGAGAAAAAAACGGCGTGAGATAGTAAAATATAAACGTGCAAGTTGCAAAACAAATATCGTGCAATTCGCAAAAAACGGCGTAAAAAGGAAAACAAAAACGACGCAAGGCTGATGTAAACCCGAAAGTTTGGACAGGAATGTAAAACTTTTTAAGGTGCGTTTCAAGATAGCGTCGTTTTTTATATTTAGTTTGCAAACGTTGCCGATTAACCTTGCTTTTTAGAATCCGCAATCAAAAGTTCGCTGTGTGCGTTTGGAGTCGCAAAAATCGTTTTGTAGTCGGTGTATATAACTTGTCCGTAATGATACGGCTGTTTGCGTTTTACGTTTTGTCTTTTTGTATAATCTACTTCGGCGCTTGCGGTTTTATCGCTTATTGCTATTTCCGCTACGATTTTAAGTGTTTCGTCATCAGGCTCGCTTCCGCGACATAGTAATACGGTGTGACTTGAAGGAGCGTCTTTTTGATGAAACCACAAATCGTTTGCATTTGCGATTTTAAAAGTCAAAAAGTCGTTTTGCACGTTGTTTTTTCCTTTATATACCGTAAATCCGTTTACGTTATATTCAATCGGCGGTTGCGGCTTTTCGTTTTTGACGCTGTGTTTTTGAATTCTCAAAGCTCCGATTTGCGCAAGTTCGTTTTCGATTTCGGAAATAGAATCCTCGTTTTTAAGGTTTAAAATGCTGTCGTCAATCGAAACGGCATAATCGAGTAGTGCAGTTTCTTCGTCAATGCGTTTTAAGGTAAATTCCTTAGCTCTTTTAAGTTTGTTGTATTTTTCAAAATGTTTATTTGCGTTTTGGGACGGGCTGAGAGTTTTGTCGAGCGGTATGGTTTTGTTTTCGTTTGCATAGTAATCGTAAAGCGTGACTTCTTTCATTCCGCGTTTTATTTGATATATGTTGGTTGTGATAAGTTCGCCTAAAATACGCTCGCTTTCCATGTTTTCACATTCGCTGAGTTTAACTTTGCAAATTTCGATATTCTTTTTGAGTTTTTCGATGAGTCTTTTTGTGGCTTGTTTTATTTGTTTTGTTTTCGACTGAATTCTGACGGACAAATCGGCATAATTAAGACTTTTGTCGAATGCGTCGCTAAGTGTTTCGAAAAACTCATAGCTTTTGCTTCCGTAAGGTGTGCAGAGCGGCTCACCGTCGGCAGACACGCACGGCTTGAACATATCGGAACCGTAAACGTTTTTCATTGCTTCCACGCTGCCGATGATTCTTTTTATATCATCGTCGGACGGATTTGTGACGTCGGTTTTTACGTCCGCAATCTCAAAAAGGTACTTTAAAGTGGATGTCTTAAAACCGCCGAAACAAGATAAAAAGTTATCAAAAAATACGCCGTCTTGCTTTGCGACATCATAAATCACGGTTTTGAATTCATCATCGAAAACACTTGTTTTCGGTCGCACGAGCGGCGAATATTTTATTCCTTTAAGGATTGGGTGGTTGTTCGGCACGTCGAGGCTCGTTTTTTTCATTGCTTCCAAAATCGTATAATTTTCATCGACAAAAACAATGTTTGAATAACGGCTCATAAGTTCGACGATTATTGAAAATCGCTTGAAGTCTTTCATTTCGGACTTGCACAAAAAGTCTATTTTTATAGCGCGGTCGTTGTTTAATATGGAAATGTTTTCGATTGCGCCTATGCTTAAATGTTTTCTGAGTAACATACAAAAAGCAGGGGCGTTGATAGGATTTTGTTTTTTTTGTTTTGTCAGGTGAATACGCGGCACTTTTGCGTTTGCCGAAATAACCAAAATGAAATTTCGGTTTCCGCGTCTTAAATAAAAACGAATTTCATCGCTTTCGGGTTGTACGATTTTGTCTGTTTTTGCGCCATAGAGCGTTTCGCATAGTTCGCACGCCAAAGCGTTCATATTGAATAAGTCCATAAATAAATTATACAACAAAACTCGATTATGTAAATAATATTGCGGCAAAGTATTACTGCAAAGTTTTGTCCTACGGATAAAATCGGGAATTTTATGACGCTTTCAGATATTGCGGCTAATTAAACAAAAATATATTGACATAAAGATTATAAATAGCGGCGTTTCGGTGATAATTTTAAACGGTGGGTAAAAATTTCCCCTCGTTTTGTTTATATCATAAACCGACAATAATTTTTCTAAAATAGGGCGCGCATATTAAGAAAATCGATTGATTAAAATATATAAATATGCTATACTATGACGAATACAATTAGGTGGTACTATACGGAGGTTATATGAAATACACTACCAGTAAATCCGCAAATAGCGAGATTAAAGTCAGCTTTACTGCTGATGCAACAGAATTTGACGCGGCTTGTGAAAAAGCCTATCAAAAAGTTAAGGGAAAGTTTAATATCGGCGGTTTCAGAAAAGGCAAAGCACCGAGAAAAGTCATCGAAGGACTTTACGGAAAAGGCGTTTTTTATGAAGATGCAATGGATATAATCATTCCGGAAGGATACGAAAAGTTCCTTGCCGATGAAAAGGATATCGACGTCGTAGCAAGACCTGAAGTCGAAAAATTCGATTTTTCAGATGACGGCGGCGTTACGTTCACTCTTAAAATTACCGTTAAACCGGACGTAAAGCTCGGTGAATATAAAGGTCTCAACATCGCAAGAAAGGTTGACAAGGTCACAAAAGCCGCAGTAGATGCAGAGATTGACCTTGAAAGAGATAAGCAAGCTCGTATCGTCGATACCGACCAACCTGCAAAGATGAAGGACATCGTAAACATTGACTTTAAAGGTAGCGTTGACGGAGTAGAATTCGAGGGCGGCAGTATGGAAAACTATGACCTCGAACTCGGAAGCGGAAGCTTTATTCCGGGCTTTGAAGAACAACTTGTCGGCGTCAAAAAGGGCGACGAGAAAGTCGTTAAAGTTAAGTTCCCTGAAGATTATCACGCAGAAAATCTTAAAGGAAAGGACGCTGAATTTGTTTGCAAAATCAACGGCGTAAAGACTAAGGAAATGCCAAAGCTCGACGACGAATTCGTCAAAGACATTTCTGAATTCAACACCGTAGACGAATACAAGAAAGGTATTGAAAAGAGACTTAAAGCTCAAGCCGAAGAAAAGGCTGACCGTGAGTTTGAAAATGCCGTTATCGAAAAAATCGTCAAGAACGCAAAAATCGATATTCCTAAGGCAATGCTTGACACCGAAGTTGAAGATATGGTTGAAGAATTTGCGTACAGACTTCGTTATCAAGGACTTAAATTTGAAGACTACCTTAAATATATGAACTTGACGGTTGACGATATCAAAAAAGATTATGCTCCGCAAGCCGAAAAAGCTATCAGAATAAGGCTTGTTATGGAAGCAATCATCAAAGCGGAAAAAATTAAGCATACGCAAAAAGAACTTGATAAAAAACTTGCTGAATATGCCGAGAAATCAAGCACCGACGTCGAAAAATTCAAGCTTAACCTTAAAGAAGGTCAACTCGATTATATCGTAAAACAAATTTTGTCGGACAAACTGCTTGATATGCTTAAAAAGGAAAATATGGCAACAGCCGAAGCAAAAGCTACTACGGAAAAGAAGGCTGCTGCGCCTAAGGCAGAAACGAAAGCCGAATAATTATTATAATTGCTAAACGGGAGGGCAACGTGATTAAAGATTATTTAATTCCTTACGTAGTTGAACAAACAAATCGCGGAGAACGTTCATACGACTTATATTCAAGACTTCTCGACGATAGAATTATCTTTTTGTCGGGAGAAATCGACGACGCTATGGCAAACACCATAGTGGCTGAACTTATTTACCTTGAAGGAAAAGATCCTACAAAGGATATAAGCATTTACATCAACAGCCCCGGCGGTAGCGTAACCGCAGGAATGGCGATTTTCGACACTATGAATTATATCAAATGCGACGTTTCTACTATTTGCATAGGACTTGCGGCGTCTATGGGAGCATTCTTGCTTTCTGCCGGAACCAAAGGAAAGAGATATGCGTTGCCTAACTGCGAAGTTATGATTCATCAACCGCTTGGCGGCGCGAGCGGTCAAGCCAGCGATATAGCTATTCACGCCGAACAAATTTTGCGTACAAAAGCAAGACTTAACAAGATTTTGGCGGAAAACACGGGCAAACCGCTTGAACAAATCGAAAAAGATACCGACCGCGACAACTTTATGACGGCAGAGGAGGCAAGGGATTACGGACTTGTCGATAAAATATTCTATGCCAGAAATCAAGAGGTAAAAAAATAAGAATGGACGAAATTAAAACTTTACATTGTTCTTTCTGCGGAAAAGACGAAAAACACGTCGATAAAATCATTGCAGGTCCTAACGGACTTTATATCTGCAATGAATGTATTCAGACTTGCCTTGACGTTTACAACAAGCAAGCGCCTATGTCGAAAGGTAGCGACGCCGTTACTTTGTGCACGCCGAAAGAAATCAATGAAAAACTGAATGAATATATCGTCGGTCAGGACGCCGCTAAAAAAGTGCTTAGCGTTGCCGTTTACAATCATTATAAACGTATCGGCTCGAAAGCTAAGGACGGAGTGGTGCTTGAAAAGAGTAACGTGTTGCTTATCGGTCCGACGGGTTCGGGCAAGACGCTTCTTGCAAAAACGCTCGCTCAAATTTTGAACGTGCCTTTTGCCGTTGCGGACGCAACGACGCTTACCGAAGCGGGCTACGTCGGTGAAGACGTCGAAAACATTTTGCTCAAACTTATTCAAGCTGCCGACGGCGATATCGAACGCGCTCAAAAGGGAATTATTTATATCGATGAAATCGATAAAATCGCAAGAAAGAGCGAAAACGTTTCGATAACGCGTGATGTTTCGGGCGAAGGCGTTCAACAAGCGCTTTTGAAAATAATCGAGGGTACGGTTGCAAACGTTCCACCGCAAGGTGGAAGAAAGCACCCGAATCAAGAATGTTATCAAATCGACACCACAAATATTCTGTTTATTTGTGGCGGTGCGTTCGTTGACCTTGACAAAATCGTCGATACGAGAAAAGATAGCTCGAAACTCGGTTTCGGCTCGGCTGTGAAAGGTACGAACGACTATGATTATGATAAACTCATTTCGGAACTTCAACCGATTGACCTTATTAAATTCGGACTTATTCCGGAATTTGTCGGAAGAATTCCTGTTGTAGTCGGACTTAACGCTCTTGACGAAACGGCTCTTGTCAAAATTTTGTCTGAGCCTAAAAATGCGCTTACAAAGCAATATAAATCGCAATTTGAAATGGACGACGTCGATTTGGAATTTGACGATTCCGCTCTTAAAGCAGTTGCGCACAGAGCAATGGAGCTTAACACGGGCGCAAGAGGACTCAGAGCGATTTTAGAAGACGCATTGCTTGACCTTATGTATGAAATACCGTCGGATAAATCCATCGAAGCGGTTGTTATCAACGATGCCGTAATAAAGAAACAAGCGGCTCCTATGATACGCAGAAGGTCGGCTTAAAGAGGTATAGATGAATCAAAACACAAAACAAATTTTCCCCATCCTGCCACTTCGCAGGATGGTTATTTTTCCCGAACAACTTACGAAACTTGCGCTTGTAAGAAAAAAGTCTATTGCCGCCGCGAAGTCGGCTGTCGGCGAGAAGACGAGCGTTTTGCTTTTGCCGCAATACAACTATGACGCAAAAGCGGGACAAACTCCGATTTATCACAATGTCGGCGTAATTGCGACGATTTGCGATGCGGTTGAAGACGGCGGAATTTTAAACTTGTACGTTGCGGGATTAAGACGCGTCATTGTGTCAAGTATTTTGCGCGGCGAGCAATTCGACCAAGCCGAGGTTTTGGATTTTATCGAAACCGATTTGTCCGGCATCGAAACGGACGCACTTTATCGAAAGTTGCTTGATTTTTTAAACGACAAAGAAAGCGTTGAAGATACGTTTTTGGCGGACGTTACGCTCGATATCGATAAAGACAAGTGTTCTAAGCTCGAGCTTGTAAATGCAATAAACGCTTATTTACCTTATGACGAGGCTTTAAAACAAATAAGCGAGCCAAGCCTTACGGTTATGCTTGAAAACTTGCTCGTAGTGATAAATCGTGATCTTGAAATTGCTAAAATAGACAGAAAAATTACGCTTAAAGTCAAAAACTCTTTTGAAAAAGCTCAAAAGGAAACCTATTTAAGGGAGAAAATGAGCGTTATTCAAAAGGAGCTTGGCGGTGACGACGATTTTGAGAACTATCGTAAAAAAATTGAAAATTTGCCGATTGACGAAGAGTATATCTTTAAATTAAAAAAAGACTTGGATAAATCGGCTAAGATGCAACCGAGTTCGGCGGATTTCAATTTGCTTAGAAATTATCTTGATTTTGTTCTCGATTTGCCGTGGGGTGTTTATACGGAAGACAGCACCGACTTAATTAAGGCAAAAGAAATTCTTGACCGCGACCATTTCGGACTCGACAAAATTAAAGATAGAATTCTTGAATTTTTGGCTGTTCACGCTATGAGTAAAAATCATAGAGAACCGATTTTATGTTTTGTAGGACCTCCGGGTGTAGGAAAAACCACAATCGTAAGGTCCATTGCGGACAGCCTTGACAGAGCGTACGTCAGAATGAGCCTTGGCGGCGTTCATGACGAAGCGGAAATCAGGGGACATCGCAAGACATATATCGGCGCAATGCCGGGCAGAATTATAAGCACGATTAAGCAAAGCGGAACGATGAATCCCGTGTTTTTGCTCGACGAAGTGGATAAACTTGCAAAAGATTATCGTGGCGACCCGTCTGCGGCGCTTCTCGAAGTGCTTGACCCTGAAATGAACGATACGTTCAGAGATAACTATCTTGAAATTCCGTTCAATCTTAAAGACGTCATTTTTATAACGACGGCAAACTCGATGGATTCTATTCCTGCGCCGCTTTTGGACAGAATGGAAGTTATCGAAATGAGCGGTTATACTCCGCTTGAAAAGCTCGAAATCGCAAAACGACACCTTGTCAGAAAACAACTTGAAAACTGTGGACTGACAGAAGAACAAGTCGAGATTTGCGACGGAGTGCTTGAAGATACAATAGCCCTTTATACTCACGAAGCAGGCGTTCGTCAACTTGAAAAAGAAGTGGCGCAAATTATGCGTCGAGCTGCAAGAAGAATTGTGGAAAAACAAACGGACAAAGTTGTTGTCACCACCGAAAATTTGAAAGAGTTTTTGGGCATACCGAAAACTGTCAAAGACAAGAAACTGCCAAACGACGAAGTGGGTACGGCAACCGGACTTGCGTGGACGGCATACGGCGGAACGCTTCTCAATATCGAAGTTTCGGTTATGGACGGAAAGGGCGACCTTATTTTGACGGGTTCGCTCGGCGACGTGCTTAAAGAATCGGGCAGAGCCGCGCTCAGCTATTTGCGAGCGAATGCGGATGCATTGGGAATTGACAAGGAAATCTTTTCTACAAAAGATATTCACGTTCACCTTCCTGAAGGAGCAACTCCTAAGGACGGCCCATCGGCAGGTATCACGCTTGCGACTGCCATATATTCGGCGCTCACAGGCAAAAAAGTCAGAGCTGACGTTTCTATGACGGGCGAAATCACGCTTAGGGGCAGAGTGCTTCCGATAGGCGGTTTAAAGGAAAAACTTCTTGCTTCGCACAGAGCTAAGGTTTTTGAAGTTATCATCCCCGAAGAGAACAGAAAAGACGTTGAGGAAATTCCTAAATGTATTTTAGACGACGTTAAAGTCAATTTCGTAAGCAACGTCAATCAAGTTTTCGACCTTGCCATAGCAAAGTAATCGACGATGCGTTTGCGCAAGCGTTAGATTGTTGTTCGGTAATAAACGAAAAGCGGATAAGCATAAATTATAACAAAAGCCATATATCGTAATTGATATATGGCTTTTTTATGCGCGATTTAATTTCGGTCGGTCGATTGAAGTTCGGTTGATTTAAACGGTTTTTTCAATCATCTTGGTTTGGTCAAGGATTTGTAATCATTTAAATAACTGTCAACTATTTAAAATTGTCGATTATTTAAGTTTATGGCAGTCGCTCAAAATAGTTTGTAATTTAAGTTTATTTGTCAGACGTTTAAATCTTGTTGATTAAATTATATCAGTTGTTTAAAATTTGGTCGATACGAGTTTCTATTTGCTCTTTGCCTTGGCGAGCTTGCACGGAAGTTACGATTATATTGTCTACTCCGACGCCCGTCGCGCTCGAAATGACTAAAAGAGCTTTTCTTGCTTGTTGTTTGCTTAGCTTGTCGGCTTTGGTCGCAATGATAGTAAACGGCGTACTTGTTTGATAAAGATAGTTTATCATCGTTTTGTCGTCTTCGGTCGGCTCGTGGCGTATGTCGAGCAGGACGAAAACGTTTTTAAGATTGCCCGACGAAGAAAGATACGTTTCAATCAAGTCGCCCCATTTTGCCTTTTCGGTTTTTGCGACTTTGGCAAAGCCGTAGCCGGGCAGGTCAACAAAATAATACTCGCCGTTGTTTATTTCAAAATAGTTCAACAGTCTTGTTCTTCCCGGTTCGGACGAGGTTTTTGCAAGTTTTTTCTGGTTTGTAAGATAGTTTATCAAACTCGATTTTCCGACGTTCGATTTGCCTGCGATGGCAATTTCGGGAACGTGATAATCGGGTATGTTTTTCTTGTCGGCAACCGACGTAACGAATTTTGCTTGTTTAATCATAGTTTTACCTCTACAAGTTTAAAATCGATAAGGTCGCACGACGTTAAAATGTATTCTATGCCGTTTTTGACGTATCGCGGTTTAACTCTCACTTCTTTTCCGTGCAAATGTCCGTATATGACTTTACTTACGCCGTATTGTTCAAGCAGCTTTGTAACCGCCGTGTCTTTGAAATCGGCTTCAAACGGTGGATAGTGAAGTAGAGCGATAAGAACTTCGCCGTTTTTTTGCTTGTCGATTGCTTGTTTTATCGAAAGTTCTAAGCGCATAAGTTCACGCTCATAAATCTTTTTGTCTTCGTCGGAAGAATTTTCGTTTGCTATGTTCCAGCCACGGCTTCCGCACACGATAAATCCGTCAAAAGCGTAGCAATTGTTCTGCAAAAAATTCAGATACGGAAATCTTGATGAAATTTTGCTTAATGAATTCCACCAATAATCGTGATTTCCTCTCAAAACGATTTTTTTGCCTTTTAAGTCTTTAAGTTGAATGAGGTCGGGTTCGGCTTCGTCAAGGTTAGACCCCCACGAAGTGTCGCCTCCTATAAGAACAAGGTCATCGTCCGAGACTTTATTATTCCAATCTTCTTTAATTTTGTCAAAATGTCCGAGCCAGCCGTCACCGAATATGTCCATAGGTTTTTCGACGGCGGTCGATAAATGTAGGTCGCTTATTGCAAAGATTTTCATACGAACATTTTAACATAAAAAATTTTTTTGGGCAACAGCGTGCAATAAATATTAAAACATTAAACAAAGATTGTAGCCTGTTGTGTTAGTTATCAATTGCTTGATTTTTACGAAGCGATTGGTGATTATTCGATAATTTTGTAAAATGCTTTTGCTAATCGAAATTAAATGAAAGAAAATATAAATTGCAAGTTGTGTTTTATAAGTGAGAATATAACTAGACTAATTCAGAATTTGGAAAAATAAACCAAGGCTTAATCTCAATTAAATTAAATCAAGATCTAAACATCTGAACTAATTAAAATAAAAACAACTAAACTAAATCACAACTAAACAAAAACACATAAGTTCTGACCAAAACTGCAATTAAAAAAAGGAGCTTTCGCTCCTTCTTTTAACTGACAGCAGGCAACGTCAATTGTTATTGTTGTTTGTCGTGAAATTGCCGCCGCTAGGGAACAGTGGCAAATCAAAAACGCCCGAGCAGATTTCTTCCGAATACGGTTGGCAAGTAGGGATTTGCGGATAGCCGTAGGTCGGAACTAAAAGTTCTACTTCTGCAACCACTTTCAAAATTACGGTCGAGCAGCAAGTGACCACAAACGTGTTTGTGTCTTGATACGTTCCGTTGAGCGAAACGAAATTTACGGTGCTGTCGATAGTGACAGGGATTACCGCATTGTCCGGCACGCTGAGAACAACGTCAAGGCTTGTCGAATAGCTCGAAGTTGCTTTGCCTGCAACGCCGTTTGCGTCGGCGTATATAACTTCGATAGGAATCGTGACGGTCGCTTGAACTCTTGAATAACCTGCGCGGTCGGTGAGTGGCGTAACCGTTACGCCGCTAAGTACTCCTTTTACGGAACTCGATACCGCGCTTACAAACGTTAGCGGAGTGGTCGGGCTTGCCGGAGTAAGATTTGATAATACGAGCGTTACTTGCTCGTTTGACGATTGCGTCATACAGGCGTCGAAAACTCTGTTGACCTGAATGCACGCTTTTTCGCAGAGCCCGTAAAGCGGATTGCCGTTTATAGCTCCCGGAATTTTATCGCCATTGCAATTACAAAATGACATAAACGTACCTCCTGTTCTAATTTAATATATGACGAACGGATATTAAGGTTTCGAGATTTGAGAAAAATCGCTAAAATCATTTGACCACGTTTTTAAAATTCAATGTTATTGTTCTTTAAAATAGGCTAAATTTTAAGGCAAATAATCCATATTTTTTAATTGAATCGCTTGAAAAACCGAAAATATTCTCAAACGGTTAAATAGTAAACTAATATAGTTTACTTGTAAATGTATATGATTAATAAGTAAACTAAAATTAAATCAAAAAAAATTTTATCAATCGCTATAAACCGTATGAATAAAGGAATGTAGCGTTTTTTTGTCAAAGTGGTTGACGGTGGTCAAAATGTATGGTAATATAGTGGCACAAAGGTACCAAAGGGTGAAATATGTCAGGAATATTAACGGGATACGTTCGTCACAGCATTGACGAAAAAAATAGGGCAAGAATACCTGCAAAATATAAAGAATGTTTGCAGGCGCCTTTGTATTTCGTTCCGGCAGACAATGACTGTATTTTACTTTTACCTGAACAAAGAGCAAAAGAAATGATGGAAAAGAGCCGCGCGAATATTTCTATATTCGATAACGACGGTCAAGATCCTGCGACTTTCTTGCTCAGTCACACAAGCGAAGTCAAGGAAGACGCGCAAGGACGAGTCACTTTGCCTTCCGATTTGAAGAAAATGGCGCAAATCAACAAAGAAATCGTTTTTGTAGGCAAATTCGATTACGTCGAAATTTGGGCGGCTGAAACTTGGGAACGCAAGTTCTCGGTGCTTGAAAAGAGCAATCTCAGCGCAATGATAGAGAAGTTGAAAAAATATGGACTTTAATCATATTCCCGTTCTTTTGAACGAGTGTATAAACGGACTTAATATCAACCCGAACGGCGTTTATTTTGACGGGACGCTCGGCGGTGGTGGTCATTCGCTTGAAATCGCAAAGAGATTGACGGGCGGTAGACTTATCTGTGTGGATAAAGACGCCGAAGCAATTCTGTTTGCAGGCGAAAGACTTAAAGAGTATCGCGATAAAATCACTTTCGTCCACGACGATTTCAAAAATGCGGAACGCATACTTGAAAAAGCGGGCGTAGATAAACTTGACGGAGTGCTTTTGGATCTCGGAGTTTCGTCTTATCAAATCGACAATTCGGAACGCGGCTTTTCTTACATTAAAGACGCTCCGCTCGATATGAGAATGAATCAGGACCAATATTTGACGGCGTTTAACGTCGTAAACGAATATTCGGTTGCAAAGCTCGAAAGAATTATTGCGGAATACGGCGAAGATAAGTTTGCCAGAAGAATAGCGGAAAGGATAGCGGCAGTCAGAGCAAAAGAAAGCATAAGAACGACAGCCGAACTTGCCAAAATCGTTGAAGATTGTTATCCGCCTTCGGTCAGATGGAAATTCGGACATCCTGCAAAGCGAACCTTTCAAGCAATCCGAATCGAAGTAAACGGCGAACTTGACGAACTTTACGCAGCTGTTGAGTTCTTGGCAAAATCGCTTAAAGTCGGCGGAAGAATCGCAATCATATCGTTCCATTCGCTTGAAGACAGAATAGTAAAAAATTGCTTTAAGGAATTGGAAACCGATTGCATTTGCGACAAGAGCTTACCGAAATGCGTGTGCGGAAAGCGCAGAGAAATTAAAATTTTAAACAAAAAGCCGATAACTGCATCGGAAGAGGAATTACAGGCAAATTCAAGAGCGGAAAGCGCAAAACTGAGAGTTGCCGAAAGAGTATAGAAGGAGGGCATTATGTCATTGACGATTCAAGACGTTCTCGACGTCCAGACAAAATCGAGAAGAAATATGCGTGATAGCTTTGACGAAATGCCGCAAAGCTACAGCGAATTCGAGCAAAGATTAGACCAAAAGTTTGCGCAAAGACAAAACGGAGGACGTGACTTCCGCGGCGACCGCTTTGAAAATCGTGACCGTTATGAAAACTACGGCCGTGTTGACAGCCGTTCGGCAGAAAGAGAATACATAGAGCCAAGACGCTTTGAAAACGGATACGACGATTATGCCGCAAGATATTCGGGTGGTTATGAGCAATCGTACGGCGATTATAACGCTTACGACAACGGACGCGGTTATGCAAGTCAAAACTATGACAATTCGGTAAATTACCGTCAAAGTTATGACAGACAAGCGGCAGACGCAGGCAGAGAAATCAACTATTTCGGTCAAGACCCTGTTTTTGCGAAGCTCACTCGTCCTCAATCGCAATATAGAAGCGAACAAAATTACGACGCATACGCCGGTGATTATACCGCCGATGCCGCAAATTATGAACAAAACGACAGATATGGCGACAGATTCCTTGAAAATGCTCGCCGTGAAATGAATTCAGATTATACAAACGAAAGCGCGGATACTTTGTATGACAGATTGTCATATACTTCCGTAAGAGAACAAAACCCGAGAGCCATTGCGCCAAGGCAAGGTTTTCACGCCGCGAGAGCAAAGTCGCCTAAAGGCAGAACGAAGAACGTAAAAGGCAAAATTATTCTTGCCGTTTACATTGCCGTAATCGTTTTGGTGGCAACTTTGATTATCGTAAACGCTGCCGGCATAAATGCCGGAACGGCGGTGACGAGCGCGGACACGGGAGCGTACTCGGTTACGCTCGAAGGCGTCGACGCATCAAGCGGATACGCTCATTCCGATTATGGATATGTTGTCAATACGAATTGGTTTGATAAGCTATGCGATTCTCTAACTAAATAATATGTGATACTGCAATATACATAATCCTAACAACTTGAATCAAATTAAATTCTGCAAAGAATTTGGAAAAAGTCCCTTTACGGGATTTTTTTCTTTTACTTAAAAATTGTTTTGATTTTAAATTTTTGACTATAAATAATGATGTGATTTAATAAATAGTAATTAATAATGTAACTTAATGAAAATAGTAATTTATAAATAGCAACAGTATTTGCAATTTTTCCGAAGTGATTTGAGTGTAGGTTTTTTAATAATCACTATTTTTGTTTTAATAATTATTATTTATTTTAATAGTTAGATTTTAATAATCACTATTTATTTTAATAGTTAGATTTTAATAGTCAGATTATCAGTTAATAATTTTATTAAATTATTGTTTTTAAAATGTAATTA
>JAQYCY010000082.1:0-16341 GCA_028724485.1 Bacillota bacterium
AACCGTCGACGCCGTTTGCAAAATGGAAAAATGGAAAGGAAATTTATACAATTGGTACGATATAGAAAGCAAAGAAAAATTGAACGGATTCGTATCGAGTGTCGACAGCGGAAATTTTATCAGCTGTCTTGTTGTTGTGAAAAATTTTCTTGACGAATTTTTACATTCGGAAGTTAATGAAAACAAAAGCCTTGCGCAAGCTGTTGAAGCGGTTTTACAAAAAGTCGATAAACTTATTTCGGATTGTGATTTTTCGTCGCTGTTCGACAAAACGAAAAATCAATTTTATATCGGTTATAATTCCGATTTAAAGAAATTTGAAGGACATTATGATTTGATGTCAAGCGAGATAAAATTGACGTTGTTTACGACAATTGCTCTCGGAAAAATCGACAGTTCGGCTTTTTACGGGGTAAGCCGCCGAAGCTATGACGGGATAATGTTAAGTTGGAGCGGAACGGCATTTGAATACCTCATGCCTGAATTGTTTTTGAAAAACTTTAACGGTTCCGCATTTGATTATACAAGAAATGCCGTTGTTAAAAAACAGATTAAAGCGAAGTGTAGCGGTTTTTGGGGCATATCCGAAAGCGGCCATGCAGAAGTTGTCGACAACGTATTTCAATATTTTGCTTTCGGCTTAAACAATCTATCTCTTAGGTCGGCAAGAAACGAATGTGTAATAAGTCCGTATTCGTCATTTTTGGCTCTCGACGTGAATGCAAATGCGGCGATGAAAAATCTCGAAAAAATGGAAAACGACGCTTTTTGCGGCTACGGATTTTACGAAGCTATCGATTTTTCAAAGGGGCAAACCGTAACTTCATATATGGCGCATCATCAAGGGATGATTATGGCGGCAATAGCAAATGCGGTGTCAGATAACGAAATCGTAAAGTTGTACAACGCAGGCGATTCGTTCAAAGAAACGTCCCTTTTGCTCACCGAGCCTAAAATCAAAATAAAAGGCGAAAAACAAAAAAGAGATAAGTTTGTTTATGACACGGCTTTCGATGCGCCGATTATAAGGGTGATAGATAAGAAATTTATCGAACCGAAAATGAACGGGCATTTCGGAACTTATTCTGTTTTACTTGACGATTTCGGAGAAGGGTATTCGATATGTAAAAACGTCTATATCACAAAGCCTTTAAGACAAAGCGGAAGCGTCGGGCAATTTGTTATTGCTCAAAACGAAAACGGTGAAAAATTTTCTCCGACTTTTAGTCCGCTTAAAAATTTCGACGATTATGAAGTTACGTTTAAAAGAAATGAAAGTGTGTTTTTAAACAAAACGAAAAGAGCAAAAATGACAGTTTTGACAAATCCGCTTTTTGTCGGCGAAATAAGACGATTTGAATTTGAAACGACCGAAAAGCTCAAAGTCGCTTTTTATTCAGATTTGGCATTAAATTATTACGGCGCCGTTTTAGCGCATACGGCTTTCAGTGATTTGATGGTTAAAACCGAAAAGGACGGTGACTTTATTGTCGCGTCAAGAAATAACGCCGACTTTTGCGCAGGAATGTTAATTAAAGGCATAAACGTTAAACCGATAACTAAGAAAACAGACTTTTTTAAAAACGTCGAAGGTGATTTCAAGGATGTGAATTTTGACGAGCTTTTAAAGAATGAAAATAGCATCGGTGACGTTATTTGTCCGATGTTGGGCTTTGCCGCAGAATGTGAACCGACAGGCGGCAGGGTAGTTTTTGACGTGGTTGTAAGCTACGGCGAAGATAAGGCAAGTCTTTTAAAACGTTTGTCGATGGCTAAAAGCGTGAACTTTTTTGATTTTATGCGTCAGGCAATAGAACTTGAAAAAACAAGCGAAAAAGCGCTACTTTTAACGCAGACTATTCTACCAAAGCTGCTGTTTAAAGAATACTCGCCGCAAATTTTACAAAATTATAGTGACGGCGACGAAAATAAATACTTCAATAAAAAATATTTGTACTATTCATTTGACGGTGATTTGTCAAAACTTAAAGAATACGCGCGCGTAGTTAAAAACCTGAAATCAATCGGCGTCGAAACCGAACTTGTTGTCGGATATTTTGAAGATGACAGCTACTACGAGCCTATAAAAAACTTATTAAAACAAGCGGCGCCTAACGCGATTTTTGTCATGTCGGAAAGAGAAGTTTGGCAAGAAAAGGCGTTTTTGCGCTTGAATGATTTAACCGTCGTAACAAACGAGCAATACGTTCTCAAAAAACCTGTTTATAGAGAAGTAGTAAGCGAAGATATCGATGAAGATATCGAGTTTAAAAGCGGAAACGGCGGTTATACAGCGAGCGGATATTTTTTAAAAACAAGTGAAAAAACTCGTCTTCCGTATTCAAACGTGATATGTGATGTTCACGGCGGTTTTGTTACTACAAACAACGGTCTTGCGTTTTCATATTTAAAAAACAGTCGGCTTAATAGGATTACCGATTTCGTTCAAGATGAGGTTGTAGCGCCGAGCAGTGAAAGGCTTTATGCTTTGTGGCAAAATAAATGGGCAAATCTGTATCGTTGCAACTATTACGTTAAACCTAAAATTACAATGCGTAAATTTGTTTCGAAGGAAATCGAAGCGACGATATACGAATATCTATGTCATGAAGGCAAGTTTAAAGTAACCGAAATCGACGTGGAAGAAATTAAGGACGAAATAAAACTTGTTAGCTGTGCCGATATTTCTCTCGGAGATGAAAAGACCGATTTGATTTTATCTAAAATCAGCGGCGATTGTGTTTACTTTACTAACTTACGCACGGGAAAAAATTGCGCATTCAGAGCGGTGGGCGGAATTGCCGCAAATAATAAAGCGAAGTTTGAAAGTAGAATTTTTAAATTTCCATTCGACACGAAAAGTTCGGAATTCAAAATCGGCGCGACGCTTGAAATCGATATAAACAAAGAAGGGGTATATTACTTTGTGAGCGGTGAAGTAAACGGTATCGAGAACTTGTCGACTATCGATTTTGAAATAGCAAAGAAAGCTGCTTTAAATTATAAATCGCCGTTTGTACTCTCGTCTGACGATAAGGCACTTGACAGACTTTTTAATGCACTTCCGAATCAAGTCGAAAGCAGTAGGTTTTACGGGAGGTGCGGTTACTATCAAACGGGCGGAGCAATAGGTTTTCGAGATCAGCTTCAAGACTGTTTATGTGAAATGTTTGTGAATAAATCAGCGGTTCGCGACTTGATTTTGAACTGTGCAAAACATCAATACGAACAAGGCGACGTGCAACATTGGTGGCACGAACCGAAACTCGGTGTCAGAACAAAAATCACTGACGATAGGTTATTCTTGCCGTTTATAACTGCGATTTACGTTAAATTTAGCGGCGACTATTCTATACTTCACGAAAAAATAGAATACCTATCGTCGCCGCTGCTTGAAAACAAGTCAAGATATGAAAATCCTGTTTGGACGGACTATAAAGAAACATTGCTTAATCACATAGAAAAAGCCGTAAATTCCGTTTTGAAATTCGGAGAAAACGGACTTCTGAAAATCGGCGGAGGAGATTGGAACGATGCTCTTGACGAGGTGGGTAATGATGAAAAAGGCGAAAGCGTTTGGTTAACCGAATTTATGGTTTTGACGCTTGAAGAAATAAAAGATTTTTACAATGGTAATAGCAAAATTGAAATTATAAATTTAATTTCAAAATTGAAATCCGCCATAGAAAAAACTTATGCAAACGAGAGATACGCAAGACTTGTGACAAAAGACGGAGAGTGGTTAGGTGTAAAGGGCGGAAAAATCGAAATCGACGCAATATCGCAAGCCTTCGCTTCACTAATCGGATTGGATAAAGAAAGGGTAAAATACGCGCTTAATTCGGCGTTAAGTTTGCTTGACGAGGAATATAAAATCGTTAAATTGTTAAGCCCTCCGCTTTCAGAAAAAGGTTACGGATATATATCTGATTATCCTCTCGGCGTGAGAGAAAACGGCGGACAATATACCCATGGCGCGGTGTGGCTTGCTCTCGGTTTTTTAAATTCAAACGATGCGGAAACGGCGTACAGAATTTTGTCGGTGTTAAATCCCGTAAGTCGTTGCGCCGACAAAAAACTCAACGACGCCTATATGGGCGAACCATATGTTTTGGCAGGCGACGTTTATACAAATTCGGACAATCTCGGAAGAATGGGTTGGAGCTGGTATACGGGAAGCGCGGCTTGGTATTTTGTTTCCGTTTTAAAAATGTTCGGTATCGAACTTAGAGAAAACACTTTGCTGGTTAAGCCGTGTCTACCAAAGGCTCTTTATGGCGCAAAACTTACGTTTGAGCATAATAACAGTATGATTAAAATAACGTACGTTCAATCAAGCGAGTTTAAAATCAAACTAAACGGAACGGTATATGAAGGCGTCGAAGGGCTAAAAATCATACCTGATAGAGTTTATAATATCGAAGTATTCTGTTAAAATGATTTTTATAGAATAGTTGTTATGCAAAATAGTCGTTATTTGTTAAATATCGAAGAATAATTTATCGTTTATAGCTATATTTTATTCGTTTTAACAATAGACAATTTAAGATTTATATAAATTTAATTTATATCTTAAATAATTGAAATTTTTAATAATTTAAGTTATAAAAGGGTTTATATAATTTTTATTTGGCGACAATTATAATATACAACTCTTTATAATTTCCCCCTTATTGCGAAAACAGCGAAATTTGATTTCGCTGTTTTCGTTTTTTAACAATTAAATCTTTTAATCAAACAGAACGTTGTTAAATCAAGTTTAATTTCAAATAAACTATTTAATTTCAAATAAATAAAATTGTATAATAAATTTTATATTTGTTAATCAAATGATTTTTATATTTGTTAATCGAATTTGTCAATCAAATATGACTTTCTTTGTTATTTCGCTTCCGTTGACACTAGTTGCTATGCAATAGGGAATTATTGAAAACTCTACAACGCTTGACGACGGAATACACTGCACGGTGACACAGCCGTTTTTGTCCGTTATTTGAGCAATCAGCGTTTTTTCACCGTCAGATTTTTGATAGATATTATATCCGTATACGCTTGTCGCTTCAAAAGAAATTTTACATTCATGGCTATAACAATCTCTTTCGATTTTAAAATCAGACAGCTTTGGTGTGTCAAAAACCGTTGACACTTCTTTCGGGGTATTATCGTTTTTGAACAGCGCAGAAATTCTATATTCCGCAGGCGTTGCATCGCTTGCAAGTTTTACTCGATTTTCGCTTTTTAATGCATAATCGTCTATATCGATGCTTTTAACGTTGCTCGGCATCGGAAAATCTTCAGGGAAATAGCCGTCATAAAGATTTTCATAAATTTCTTTTACACACACGGTAGGTTTGCCGCCTCCGCCGCTTGAAATTCCTTTTCCGAATTGCCAGCACACAACCGTGTTTTCAAGGGTATAGCTCGCATTGACGGCATCGGTATTTTGTTCTCCTATTGCCGCCGTTCCTGTTTTTGACGCCACCGAATACGGTAAAACAGAAAGCGTTTTCGCCGTTCCGCTTTGCGCCGTTTTGACGAGCATATCCGTCATAAGATATGCGCTTTCTTCGTCAAAAACCGCCTTTTCGTCGTTCTTAAAGAATATCTCGTCGTTTTGATATAATACCTTTGAAACAAAAT
Organism: Bacillota bacterium; assembly: GCA_028724485.1. Classification (GTDB taxonomy): domain Bacteria; phylum Bacillota; class Clostridia; order Christensenellales; family CAG-917; genus CAG-917. The sequence continues at coordinate 5,641 of JAQYCY010000082.1, forward strand.
TCGACGTTGAATATAAACCGCCGTTTGCAAGTGTTTTATAGCCGTCAGCAAGTTGTTTCGGCGTTATACCTTTCGTTACGCTTCCTAATGCCAGCGCTAAATTCTCATCGTTTTCGGCAACGTCAAAATTCATTCTTTTTAAATATGCCGCCGCTTTTGTCGGAGTAAGATAGCTTAGAGTTTTTAAAGCAACGCTATTCATAGACTTTTTGACGCCTTCTTCGATGGTTGTCCAGCCGTAATATTTATTTCCGTAGTTTTTCGGCGAATAGTTGCCATAACTTATTTTTTCGTCTTTTACAGGAGAAATAGGATAAATTAAGTTTTCGTTCAGAGCAGGGGCAAAAACCGCCAAAGGCTTCAAGCTCGACCCCGCTTGACGCTTCGGCTCGACGCCCGTGGTTGAAAAGTATGCCATAACGCCGCCGCTCAAATTGTCCAAAACAATTCCCGCCGAATCGCCGTCAACGTTTGATTTTAACGACCGTATCAACGTTTCTTGAATTTTCGGTTCATAATAAGTGTATATTTTAAGCCCCATATTGTTAAGTTCGTAACTCGTTACGTTAAGTTTATTTTTTATCTCGTTTAAACAACACGAAATATAAAACCTGTCCGCCGTCACGGTCTGTTTTGCATCTTTTTCGGCGATTATCGTTTCGCTCTTTGCGGTTTCGTAATCTTTCTCGCTTATTTTGCCCTGTTCTAACATTAGTTTCAAAACCAAGTTTTTTCTGCTTGTAGCGCGTTCTTTGTCGGGAGCATATCGGCTTGGATTTTTAACCGTTCCTGCAAGTGCCGCGCACTCTGAAAGGGTCAATTCATCAAGGGATTTTGAGAAGTATCTTTTTGCCGCATCTTTAACGCCATACGTTCCGCCTCCGAAATAGATTACGGACAGATACATTGCCATTATATCGTCTTTGGAATATTCTTTTTCGACTTGCCTAGCTATGACCATTTCTTTAAGTTTTCTGTTTAAACTTTTTTCTTGCGTCAAGTGAGTGTTTTTGACAAGTTGTTGAGTTATCGTTGAAGCACCTTCGACAGCGCCGCCTGCTTTTACGTTCGACAGCATCGCTCCGAAAACTCTTCTGTAATCGATGCCTTTGTGTTCCAAAAACCTTTTATCTTCGATAGTGACAAACGCGTTGAAAAGATTGTCGGGGATTTCGCTCGGTTCGATTTTTCCGTTTTCATAATACGGAATTTCATTGCCGTTTGCATCGTAAAAAATCGGGGTAGCGGAAGCGGTCGGCAATAAATTTTTGTTAAGTTTTGCGTCTTTTGTCACAACTGCAAAGTAAATGCCAAAAATTCCTGCGGCTAAAAGCGGCAGAGCAACCAAAACTATCGGGATTATTATCAATATTTTTTTTGCTTTTGACTTCATAATATCAACGTTTATTGTTTGTAAATTTCGTTTTTTAATGTATAATGTTTTTAAATAGTTATGTTGGAGCGGTATGCGGTTTTGCTATAAAGCGGTGCTTGCAAAACGTTCTTATCGCGTGAAGGAAAAAATGAAAAAATACTTTATTCATACTTACGGCTGTCAAATGAATTTGCATGAGTCCGAAAAAGTCGCAGGGGTTCTTGTCGATCTCGGCTATGCGCAAGAGGACAGCGAAGATAAAGCCGATATTATTGTTTTTAACACTTGTTGCATCAGGGATACGGCAGAAAAGAGAGCATTCGGCAATATCGGCGTTGTAAAACGTCTTAAAAAAATAAATAAAAATTTGATTATCGTCGTTCTTGGCTGTATGACTAAACAAGACGGCTATATAGATATAATCAAACAAAAGTATCCGTACGTCGATATAGTGCTTGGAACAAGAAATATCGATTTGTTAAAAGATGCCGTCACAAAAAAACTCGAAGAGCGCAAAAAGACTATGACAAACGATTTTGGCGACGACTATCTTGAAACCGACGAAAAATTACCGATGTTCCGCGACAGTTATCCTAACGCTTGGGTAAACATTATTTACGGTTGCAACAACTTTTGCAGTTATTGCATAGTTCCTTACGTCAGGGGCAGGGAAATTTCGAGAAGTATGGACGACGTTTTAAAAGAAGTCAGGCAATGCGTGGCTGACGGCTACAAAGAAATCACGTTGCTTGGTCAAAACGTCAATTCCTACGGAAACGATTTGACGGACGGAACGAGTTTTGAAAAACTGCTTCGCGAAATTGACAAAATCGACGGAAAATTCAGAGTGCGTTTTATGACGTCACACCCGAAAGATTTGACGGAAGGAATTGTCGATGCGATTGCAAACTCTAAAAAGATTTGCAACAACATTCATTTGCCGGTTCAAGCCGGTTCCAATTCCGTGCTTAGCGCAATGAACAGAAGGTATACAAGAGAGCATTATTTCTCCCTTATAGAAATGATAAGAAGCAAAATTCCCGATTGCGGAATCACGACAGATATTATGGTCGGTTTTCCTACCGAAACGGACAACGACTTTTTGGACACAGTCGACCTTGTTAAACGTTGCAGGTTTTCCAATGCGTTCACGTTTATTTATTCTCCGAGAAAGGGAACCGTTGCCGAAAAAATGGAACAGCTTCCTTACAGTGTAAAGCAAGCCCGAATTATGGAGCTTATCAAAATTCAAAACCAAATCACTAAGGAACTGTCGAAAGAGTATAAGGGCAACGTTTATGAAATTTTGGTTGAGGACGTTCAGCCGAAATCCGAGGGATACGTTTGCGGTCGCACCGAAAGCGGAAGATTGGTTTCGTTTAAAGGCGATAAATCGCTTATCGGCAGTTTCGTAAACGTAAAAATCGAAACCGCAAAATCTGCGTCACTGTTCGGCTCTATTGTTGGCGATACACCGTCCGAGTAAAACGGAATTATCGGCAGATACATATCATAACAACGGTCTTTTAAGGTCTTAAAACCGAATAAATTCGACCGCATTTCAGACCTTATCTGTACTAATCATAAAACTTAATCTTAAAGAATTACGATTAAAAACAGCATATTTAAGCAGAAAGATTATGTTTAAAGATTAAAGATTATGTTGTAGGTATGTTCGGTAGAAAGATGCAAAATCAAAACTAACGTTAAACGCTTAGACAAAAAGGTAACAAAAAGACAAAATCTAAATAAAAACAAAATTTAAATAGCCGTTTAATCAACTAAAACACATAGCGCTATTACATACACGATATATAAAATACAAATAAGCCGCTTAGTAGCGACTTAAAAACGAAGGTAAAAAATGCAATCAGTGAAGAACAATCCGAAACTTTCGCCGATGATGCGAAGATATTTTGAAATTAAAGATAAATATAACGATTCCATAGTTTTGTTCAGACTCGGCGACTTTTATGAAATGTTTTTTGACGATGCCGTAACCGCATCGAAAGCTCTCGATTTAACGCTTACAGGCAGAGACTGCGGACTCAGCGAGCGTGCGCCTATGTGTGGAGTACCTTATCACGCAGTGGACGGTTATGTCAGAAAACTTATCGAACAAGGTTTCAGAGTCGCTATTTGCGAACAGCTCACCGATCCGGCAACTTCAAAAGGAATGGTGGAACGCGACGTTATAAGAGTCATAACAAAAGGAACTATAATGGAAGATTCCATTCTCGACGAGAAAACCGCAAACTATCTTGCATCGGTATTTTTGTCGGGCGATAAATTCGGTCTTGCTTGGTCGGATATTTCTACGGGTGAATTTTGCATTTTTGAAGGCGACGTTTCAAAACTTGACAGCATGTTATCTTCTATTGCGCCTGCCGAAACTGTTTGTAGCTTCTCGGATTACAGCACGCTATCAAAGCTCGGTTACTTTGCCGAAGAAAACGTTTTAAGGGCGGTTATCGAAAGCGCATACAGATACGACAATGCAACAAAAGCGTTAATGGGGCAGTTCGGAGTAACTACGCTTTCCGGTTACGAGTGTGAAGACGCTCGTTTTGCCATTGCCGCGGCAGGCGGTTTACTCGAATATTTAAACGAAACGCAAAAACGTACTCTCAATCAATTAAGACCGCCAAAACTCATAAAAGACAAATCTTTTATGATGCTTGACGGCAATACAAAACGCAATCTGGAACTTGTCGCAAGAGCAAAAGACGGAAAGAGAAGCGGTTCGCTTCTTAGCGTGCTCGATATGTGCGAAACAAGCATGGGATCGAGAAGTTTAAGAAGACTTATCGAACAACCGTTGCAAAATCGCGCCGAAATCGAAGAAAGGCTCGATGCTACCGAGTGTTTAGTGAATAACATTTCCATAAGAGAGCGTTTAAGAGAATACTTGGGCGTAATTTGCGACCTTGAAAGACTTACCGCAAAAATTCCATACGGCTCGATTACTCCGAAAGACTGTGTGGCGATAAGAAATTCGCTTGACGTTATTCCGCAAATCAAAGCTGTTTTATCAAATACGGATTCCAAGTATTTACTCGGTTTGAGTTCGTCGCTTAGTGAACTAAGCGGTCTAAAAAAATTACTTTTTGACGCCATTGACGAAAACAACGTAAATGTCAAAGAAGGCGGATATATTCTCGACAGTTACAACGAAGATTTGAAAAAATTCCGACACATAAAGGAAACGGCTCGCGTATGGCTTAGCAATTTAGAGACCGAAGAAAGAGAACAAAGCGGAATCAAAACTTTACATATCGGATACAACCGCGTTTTTGGCTACTATATAGAGGTTTCCAAATCGTTTGTCGATAAAGTACCGTATCGCTATCAAAGAAAACAAACTTTAACCACAGGCGAGAGATATATCACTCCGGAACTTAAAGAAATCGAAGATAAAATTTTAACCGCCGATGACAGCGCAATAAAACTCGAAACGTTGTTGTTCTCTGAAATCAAAAACGAGATGTCGAAGCTCGTAACCGAGCTGCAAAACAACGCTTTGGCATTAGCGCAAATCGACGTGATTTGTTCGCTATCGTCTGTTGCCGTTAAAAATCGATATACAAAACCCGTGATAACAGACGGAAACAATATAATAATTAAAGACGGACGCCATCCCGTTGTTGAAAAACTTTCGATAAGTTCGGACTATATTCCAAACGATACTTATCTTAACGGAAAAGATAGTAGAACAATGATAATAACGGGTCCTAATATGGCAGGTAAAAGCACTTACATGCGACAAGTGGCTTTAATCACACTCATGGCGCATATCGGAAGTTTTGTTCCTGCCAAAGAAGCGCAAATTTCTATCGTTGACCGAATTTTTACGAGAATCGGCGCAAGCGACGATTTAAGCAGCGGTCAAAGTACTTTTATGGTCGAAATGATCGAAGTCGCGACAATTTTGAACAATGCGACAAAAAACAGTTTACTGTTACTTGACGAAATCGGCAGGGGAACGTCGACCATAGACGGACTGAGCATTGCGTGGGCGGTGATGGAAGAAATAAACCAAAACATACGCGCAAACACTTTGTTTGCAACGCACTTTCATGAACTAATCGCATTAAACGGCGTCGAAGGCGTAAAACTGTTCAAAGTTCTCGTTAAAGAAATAGGAGGTTCTGTTTTGTTTTTACATAAAATTGCAGAAGGCGGCGCTTCAAAGAGCTTCGGAATCGAGGTGGCGCAAATTGCAGGCGTTCCGAAAAACGTTGTAGAAAACGCAAAATCGATTATGCACTCGATTGAAAACGGTGAAAAATCCATAAACTCCATTGCAATCGGCGAGCAATCCAAACCGCAAGACGCAAGCAACAAATATGAAGAAATCTCCGAATTGTTAGAAGGCATCGACGTAAATTGTTGCACGCCGCTCGAAGCTCTGGGACTACTTTCGGAACTTGTTCAAAAGGTTAAAAAATGAGTAAGATTTTAGAGTTAAAACCAAACGTATTCAATATGATTGCCGCAGGCGAAGTTGTCGAAAGACCATCGTCAGTCGTTAAAGAACTTGTCGAAAACAGCCTTGACGCAGGAGCGACCATTGTCGACGTCGAAATCTCGGAGGGCGGTTTAAAAAGCATGAAAGTTTCCGACAACGGCGTAGGGATGGACAAAACCGACATTATTATGTCTGTCAAACCGCATGCGACAAGCAAACTCCGTTCGGCAGAAGATTTAAGTCAAATTTCTACGTTCGGTTTTCGTGGCGAGGCTTTGGCGAGTATTGCCGCTGTTTCCAAACTTAAAATAACGTCAAAAACCAAAGACGGCGCAGCGTATTCGTTTTCACCATCCGCCAATGACGTTGTAGAAACTGCCAGAACAGACGGCACGACCGTGGAAATCTGCGATTTGTTTTACAATACGCCGGCTAGATTAAAGTTTTTGAAATCAACAAAAACCGAAGAGAAATATATCGTTGAAAAAATAGCGGATTTAATACTTGCAAACCCAAACGTTTCTATTTCATTAAAAGCCGACGAAAAATCGCTATTACAAAGCGACGGCGGAGGAAACGAAGAAGCATTGTACGCAGTATTCGGAAATACGGCAAGCAAGTTTTACGCAGTGGACTCCGAAAAAGGAAATTTCAAACTTAACGGATACATATCCGATTCCGAAACGACAAGAGCAACAAGAAGTGGGCAGGTAATTATCGTAAACGGCAGAGTAGTCGAAGACAGAAATCTTTGCCTTGCCGTAGAAAGAGCTTATGGCGGTTTGCTTATGAAACATAGCTATCCGCTGTTTGTAATTTCTCTCGTGTTGCCGTTTGACTTTGTCGACGTCAACGTGCATCCGCAAAAATCGGAAGTCAGATTTCAATCTCCGAATTCCGTTTTCGGATTTGTTTATAATGCGGTTTTGGACACTCTCGGAAAGAATCAAAAGATATTTACTCTTGATGACGAACTCGATAAAAAAGTTAAAAACATTGAATCGCAATTTGTCGACGCTCCGCAAATCTCTCAAGTGGATTTATCGGAACTAGCTGCAACGCCTGCATCGAAAAACTTTTCGGACAGCAGTTTTAATCGAAACTTTTTTGATACTCCGATTGTCAAAGACGATAAGTATAAATTGAGAGATTTCGATAACAACATGCCCGATAATACGTCGTCTAACACGTCAGCAGAAAAAACAGACAGCAACGCCGCTAATTCGTTTAATGAACCGTTTTACAACCTAGGTGGCAATTTGCGAAACTCAAATGAGCATTTTAAAAACACGGATAGCGGATCTAATAGCGAATTTGTTAAAAACAATTATTCAGACGATAAATCGAATAACGTTGCGGCAGACTTTTACGGTGAAAAAGCCACGATTTTATGTGCGTTGTTTGAAACGTTTTTAATAATCAAAAAAGGCGAACGCGTTTTTCTAATGGACCAACACGCCGCTCACGAAAGAATAATTTTTGATAAACTTATGGAGAGTATCAAAAACGAACAAATCATATCTCAACCGATGCTATTTTCTTACGTCGAAGAAGCGGATGATATTGCAGTATCGAAAATCGACGAACTAATGCCGTCTCTTGAAAAAATAGGCTTTGAAATTTCGATAGACAAAGCAACCAATCGAATTGAAATTTTAGCGATACCGTCTATTCTTACAAACTTAAAAATTAAAGAATTCCTGCATAATTTGATAAACGTTCTTGACGAAAGCATAACGGTTGAGACACTATTATATGAAAGAATATGTCAAACCGCTTGCAAGGCGGCAATAAAGGGCGGAGATAGTTTTTCAGAAGATCAACTTGAATATCTTTTAAAAACGCTGACAAAGAACGATCTTCCGACACAATGTCCGCACGGTAGACCTGCGATTATCGAAATCACAAAGCAATCTCTTGAAAAACTCTTCAAAAGAGTTCTATAAAACCGCTGATTTTGTAATACTATACGCAAAAGTTTATCAAAATAACGCAAAAAACATACTTTTTATAAGGTAGAACACAAAAATGTCAACATCGAAACATAAAGTTGTTTTTATAGTCGGCGCAACAGCGTCGGGAAAATCGGGCTTAGGTCTAAAACTCGCCGAATTGTTTAACGGTGAGATAATTTCGTGCGACTCGATGCAGATCTATAAATCTCTCGACATAGGAACGGCAAAAGAAAGCGTCGAAAACCAAAAGAGAATTCCGCATCACATGATCGACGTAGTAAATTACGACGAGGAATATTCGGTTGCAGAATATCAAAAAGCTGCAATGCAAGCCATAAACGAAGTTTGGCAAAAAGGAAAAATTCCTTTTGTTGTCGGCGGAACGGGACTTTACGTCGAGTCACTCATCAAGCCTATGTCGTTTTCAAAAACCGACAAAGACGAAAGTATCAGAAAACAACTTGAAAACGATTTAAACAAATATGGCGAAATCGAATTATACAGACGACTTAACGAAGTCGATTCGGACACAGCAAAAAAATTACACCCGAACGACGTCAAGCGAGTTATTAGGGCCTTAGAAATTTACCTTAAAACCGGCAAGCCCAAAAGCGAACAAAAGGATAATTTTGTAGCGCCAAACTTTGATTATTTAATGATCGGACTTGATATGGATAGGGAATTGTTATACGAAAGAATCAACGACAGAGTAGAACAAATGTTCGATGCGGGTCTTGTCGCCGAAGTTATGTCGATAAACGATTTTTCGCTGCAGTCAATGCAAGCTATCGGATATAAAGAATTTTCCGACTACAACGGTTTTAATGTCGAAGAAATTAAAGAAAAAATCAAAAAGAATTCACGCAACTACGCAAAGCGCCAGCTGACTTGGTTCAGAAGATACAAAGAACTAATTTGGTTAAACGCATTCGACGAAGACTTAGCAAGAAACCTTGTGGATAAGTTTTTAAAGCAATAATCAATCAGCCTAAAATTAAAACGTCTTAAAACGTCTTCTCGTCGGATATATCAATAAAACAAACTAGCAACTCATTCTTTCATACTAGCGTATTTATTATGTAAACTTTGGGCTTGTAAAACTTGGAATTTAGTTAATCCGAACGCAAAACCCGACAACACGGTAGTAAAATGGCGAATTTAATTTAATCAACTCTTAGTTAAGAAGAAAACAACTATTAAAAATACAAAACTATTCCAAAAAAGTTGGTTTTTTAGAATAGATAGAGGATAATATGAACAATAAAGCACTTGAAATTGTTAATAACTGTGAAAAAAACTTAAAGAAAACGTTTGATTTGATAGAAAACACCGCATTGTATAACCAAAAAAAGGTTCTCGATGCGTTCAGAAAAAACAACGTCGCCGCACGTCATTTTGCAGGAACAAACGGCTACGGTTACGACGATATAGGGCGCGATACGCTTTGCAGATTGTTTGCCGACGTTTTGGGCGGTGAAGACGCAATCGTTTCTCCGTTGCTCGTAAGCGGCACGCATGCGATTTCAACGATGCTTTTCGGCATATTGCGTCCGAACGATAAATTTGTTGCGATTTCAGGTATGCCGTACGATACGTTGACAGACGTTATTTTAGGAAAAAACATAGGCTCGCTTGACGATTACGGCATAAAATTCGATAAAATCGATTTGACCATCACGCCGCAAACCGTCGAATTTGACAAAGATAAAATCGAACAATCACTCAAAAACGACGACATTAAAATGGTATTCATTCAACGCTCGCGCGGATATAATTGGCGTTCCGCGTTGTCATGCAATCAAATTGCCGACATCGTAAAAACGGTTAAATCGATAAGTCCGAAAACGATTGTGGCGGTCGACAATTGCTACGGCGAATTTGTCGAGGAGCAAGAACCGCTTAACGTCGGCGCAGACATTATGGCAGGCTCGCTTATAAAGAATATAGGTGGGGGAATCGCGCCTACAGGCGGTTATATTGCAGGACGAAAAGATTTAATCGAAATATGCAGCTATCGTCTTACGGCGCCGTCTATCGGCATGGAAGTTGGCTCTTATGCCTACGGCTATCCGCAAATGTACGAAGGACTGTTTTTATCGCCAAGCGTCGTTAAAAACGCTTTAAAAGCCTGTTGTTTGTTCTCGGCGGTATATCGCTCACTTGGATTCGATACACAGCCTGACTGCGACGTCACAAGACCGTACGATATCGTTACAAGCATTCGCTTTAACGATAGCAAAAGTTTGATTGACTTTATACGCTCGATACAAGGCGTTTCGCCGGTCGATAGCAATTTGCTTTTAGAACCATGGGACATGCCGGGTTATCAACATCAAGTCATTATGGCGGCAGGAACATTTGTGCAAGGCTCGTCAATCGAACTCAGTGCCGACGCTCCGATAAAAGAACCTTATATAGCGTACGTTCAAGGCGGATTGACTTATGAACACGCAAAAATCGCCGTCATCGAATCACTCGAACGACTTAAATTGGTTTAAAAGCTTAAAATATCTCATTTTGTTTTAATTCGGTTAAGAACAATCAAACCACAATATAAACATAAACAAAGTTAATTTGATATTAAAAAGTTCCGAATAAGACACCGAATAAAAAAAAACGTTAATCCGAAATCCGATAACCAATGTTAAAATCGAATATTAAAATCGGATTTAAAGCCGTTTTTTTGTTTTAAAACTAAGTTTTTTGTTTTAAAAACAATTTTATATCCATTTTAAGGTTAAAAATACGCTATCATTTCGCAAAAGCTGTGTTTTGCGAATAAATGTATACTTTCAATTCTACTGCTAAAAATTTACTCTGCCCCATTTCAAAACGGCAATTTTTCATTTTTAAACGGTTTTAAATTCTTCAAAAGGTAGTAATCGCCAACGCTCTGATATTCC
>JAQYCY010000083.1:0-20385 GCA_028724485.1 Bacillota bacterium
GAAAGAGAAATTAAAAACGGCAAAACGGAATTAAAACTTAGCTACACGGACGGCAATAATATAAACACGATTGAAGTCGAAGTAGTGGACGGCAAATACGTTTATTCTGTAGGCAACGAAAAATATGAGTTTGATTAAATAAAAGTTGCTCCATAAAGGGGAACGGCAGTGTGAACAAGTTAAATTCACAGCAAGTGCCGTTCCCTTTTTTTGACGCTGTAAAGAAGCGGCGAAACAGTCGCTAAGGGGTAAGAGATTGTCGCCGTTAAACTTTGCGGCAAAACAGATTAAGAGAAAGGGAAAGTTGCCTTTTAAGAGAATGGCACATTTGCCTTTTAGGTAAGGAAGAAGTATAATAAAGGCACAAAAAAAGAGAAGCGGCAAAACGGTCGCTAAGGGGCAAGAGATTGTCGCCGTTAAACTTTGCGGCAAAACAGATTAAGAGAAAGGGAAAGTTGCCTTTTAAGATAATTGCACATTTGCCTTTTAGGTAAGGAAGAAGTATAATTAAGGCACAAAAAAAGAGAAGCGATTGCTTCTCTTTTTTGTATATAAGAATCTCGGATTATTCTTACTTTTCGGCCTTAGCCTTATAGAACTCTCTCTTCTTTCTCGAATCGTCTTCGTTCTTCTTGAAGAGTGCTTGCGCAGCTTCAGGATTTTGTTTTGCGAGCGAAGCGTAACGGGTTTCGTTCATAAGGAATGCTTGATAGTCGCCTGTTGGCTCCTTGCTGTCAAGAGTGAACGGATTTTCTTCCGTGCCGACTTTGTCAGGGTTGAAGCGGAAGAGTTGCCAATATCCGCATTCGACGGCTTTCTTCATTTCTTGTTGAGCGTTTTCCATACCGCCTTTGATGCCGTGGTTGATACACGGAGCATAAGCGATAACAAGTGACGGACCGTGATATGCTTCTGCTTCTGCCATAGCTTTAACTACTTGTTGCATATTTGCGCCCATAGAAACTTGTGCGACGTAGATATAACCGTAGTCCATAGCAAGGAGGGCAAGGTCCTTTTTCTTTGTGCGCTTGCCGGTTGCTGCAAATTTTGCAACTGCGCCTGCAGGCGTTGCCTTTGACGCTTGTCCGCCGGTGTTCGAGTAAACTTCGGTGTCGAGAACAAGAATGTTTACGTCTTCTCCGCTTGCGAGAACGTGGTCAACGCCGTTGTAACCGATATCGTATGCCCAGCCGTCACCGCCGACAATCCAGATAGACTTCTTGATGAGGCAGTCTTCCATAGCTTCGATATTTGCAAGAAGGGCTTTCGTTTCGGCGTCGGCTTTCTTCATCTCGTTAGGAAGAAGAGCAACGATTTGGTCGCGAGCTGCTTCGCTTGCTTTTGCGTCTTCTTTGCCGTCGATCCAAGCCTTTAATGCGGCTTTAAAATCGTCTGAAACTTTTGCGTCCAAAAGTTGAGTTGCATAGCCACTAAGAACGTTTCTTCTGGTGCTGTATGCAAGGTTCATACCATAACCGAATTCGGCGTTGTCTTCAAACAAGCTGTTTGCCCAAGCAGGTCCGCGTCCCTTGTCGTTTGTCGTATAAGGGCAGGTTGGGGCAGAGCCGCCGTAAATCGAGCTACAACCCGTTGCGTTTGCAATGAGCATTCTATCGCCGAAAAGTTGCGACATAAGTTTGACGTAAGGAGTTTCGCCACAGCCTGCGCAAGCGCCTGAGAACTCGAAGAGCGGCTTCTTGAATTGGCTGTTCTTGACGTTCATTGTCTTGAATTCGGCAGTCGTTTCTTTGAGCGTTTCTGAGTATTCCCAATTTGCCGCATCCTTTTCGATTGAATCGTCAAGCGGAATCATGGTGAGAGCCTTTTCTTTTGCAGGACATACGGCTACGCAGTTTTTACAGCCCGTGCAGTCGTAAGGGCTGACTTGAATACGGAATTCATAGCCTGCAAATCCCGTTGCGGCTTTCGTTACGAAACTTTCAGGCTTGTTGCCTAAATCGTTTGAAAGGATAGGGCGGATAGCAGCGTGCGGACAAACAAGAGCGCATTGGTTACATTGAATACACTTTGTAGGGTCCCATTCAGGAACGGAAACAGCGATACCGCGTTTTTCAAATTTGGTTGTGCCGGTAGGGACGTAACCGTTCGGATTGAATGCCGATACAGGAAGTTTGTCGCCTTCTTGTGCGGCAATAGGAGCGATAAACGTTCTGAAATATTCATCGTTTGCGACTTTAAGCGGAGCTGCGCCCTCGGTTGTGGTTGCCCAGCTTTCAGGGTATTTAACTTCGACAAGTTCTTTGATTGCGTTGTCTACGCAAGCATAGTTCATGTTGACGATAGCATCGCCCTTTTTGCCGTAGGTGAGCTTGATTTTTTCTTTCATATAACGCTCTGCATCTTCGTAAGGAATGATGTTTGCGAGTTTAAAGAAAGCAGCTTGCATAACGGTGTTTACACCCTTTGTAGTGCCGAGAGCGGTAACGACTTTAAGACCGTCCAACGTATAGAACTTGATGTGCTTTTTAGCAATCATATTCTTTATCGATGCAGGAAGTTTGACGTCCATTTCTTCCGGAGTCCATTGCGAGTTGAGAAGGAACGTGCCGCCTTCTTTAAGGTCTGAAAGCATATCGTAACGGAGAACGTATGATTCGTTGTGGCAAGCTACGAAGTTTGCTTGGTCGATAAGATACGTGCTGCGGATAGGTTTGTCGGAGAAACGAAGGTGAGAAATGGTGATGCCGCCCGATTTCTTCGAGTCGTATGCAAAGTATGCTTGAGCATATTTGTCGGTGTGGTCGCCGATGATTTTGATGCTGTTTTTATTCGCGCCGACCGTGCCGTCAGAACCGAGTCCATAGAATTTGCAAGAAACGGTGCTGTCGTCCGAAGCGTCGATTTTTTCGGTTACAGGAAGCGAATGGAAGGTTACGTCGTCGGTGATACCGATTGTGAAACGAGTCTTCTTTTCGCCGTTCATATTTGCGTAGATAGCGTTGACCATCGAAGGATTGAATTCTTTGCTACCGATACCGTAACGTCCGCAAAGAACTTCTTTCTTGATGCCCCTTTCAGCTAATGCCGTTACGACGTCGATGTAAAGCGGTTCGCCGAGAGCGCCCGGTTCTTTGGTTCTGTCCATAACGGTGATGACTTTTACGCTACTTGGGATAGCTTTGACGAGAGCGTCTTGCGGGAACGGTCTGAAAAGTCTGACTTTGACAAGACCGACTTTTTCGCCTTTTGCGTTGAGATAGTCAACCGTTTCTTCGGCGGCTTCTGCGCCCGAACCCATAATGACGATAACTCTATCGGCGTCTTTTGCGCCGTAGTAGTCGACAAGGTTGTATTTTCTGCCCGTAAGAGCGGAAACTTTATCCATTTGAGCTTGAACGATTGCAGGAACGGCATCGTAATATTTGTTTGAAGCTTCTCTGTTTTGGAAGTAAATATCAGGGTTTTGAGCAGTGCCTTGTTGATGAGGATGTTCAGGGTTCAAAGCACGCTTTCTGAACTCTTCGATCTTCTTGAAGTCGACGAGTTTTTTCATTTCATCGTATTCGATACCGTCGATTTTGCTTACTTCGTGCGAAGTTCTGAAACCGTCGAAGAAGCTGATAAACGGAACGCTCGATTCAAGCGTAGAAAGGTGAGCGACCAAAGAAAGGTCCATAACTTCCTGAACGCTGTTCGATGCGAGCATAGCAAAACCGGTTTGGCGGCAAGCCATAACGTCCGAGTGGTCGCCGAAGATGTTAAGTGCATGTCCTGCGACGCTTCTTGCCGAAACGTGGAAAACCGACGGAAGCAATTCGCCCGCGATTTTGTACATATTAGGAATCATAAGGAGCAAACCTTGGCTAGCCGTGAAAGTGCTGGTCAATGCGCCTGCCGCAAGAGAACCGTGAACTGCGCCTGCAGCGCCTGCTTCGGATTCCATTTCGGCGATTTTGAGAACGTTGCCCATAAGGTTTTTTCTACCTTGTCCTGCCCATTCGTCGCAGTTTTCTGCCATAGGTGACGAAGGAGTGATAGGGTAGATGGCGGCTACGTCAGAGAACGCATAGGCTACGTGAGCCGCAGCGGTGTTGCCGTCGATAGTCATTTTTTTCATAAATACCTCCGAGATTTATCTAAATTACTCTTAATCGTTATTATAATTCTATAAATAAGTTTAGTCAAATAATAAATAGGAAATCAAAAAAAAAGGTGATAAAAATTTGTCAAAAACGCCCCTTAATGTTATAATGCGCTTATGTCACAGATCGAAGTCAAAAACGTTAAATTTTCATATTCGAAAAAAGGAGAAAAAGCCGAGTATGCTTTAGGCGGCGTTTCCTTTCGGATAGATAAGGGAGAGTTCGTTTCCGTCGTCGGAAAAAACGGTTGTGGAAAGTCGACTCTTGCCAAATTGTTAAACGGACTTTTCGAGCCTACCGTCGGAAAGGTTTTCGTATGCGGTTACGATACGGAAAACGAAGATACGATTTTTGAAATTCGCAAAAGAGCGGGAATGGTATTCCAAAATCCCGACAATCAGATGGTTGCGACAATAGTCGAAGACGATATAGCGTTCGGCCCTGAAAATCTCGGCGTTCCGCCGCTCGAAATAGAAGAGCGAGTCAAAAGGTCTCTTGAAACTGTAGGGATGACGGATTATCGCTATGCTACCGCCTCGAAGCTGAGCGGCGGACAAAAACAAAGAATTGCTATTGCCGGCGTGCTTGCTATGGAACCCGAAATTCTCATTTTGGACGAAGCTACGAGTATGCTTGACCCAAAGGGCAGAGCGGAAGTTATGTCGGTTGCAAAAAAACTCAACGACAGCGGAATTACCGTTGTCAACATTACGCACAATATGGACGAAGTCGCATTAAGCGACAGGGTTATCGCGCTTTTGGACGGGTTTGTCGTTTTTGACGGAGTGCCGAAAGAGCTTTTTAAGAATAACGAAGTTTTAAAAAAGGCGAAGCTGGATTTGCCGCCTATTGCAAAACTCAGGAATATGCTTTTGAAAAAGGGCGTGTTAGTCGGCGGCGATACGCTTGACGAAAATACGCTTGTGGAGGAGATATGGCAGTCGTTGAAGTAAATAATTTAAGCTACGTCTACTCCAAAAAGACGCCGTATGAAAAACTTGCGTTAGACGGCGTTAGCTTTGCCGTCGAAAAAGGCGAGTTTTTCGGAATCGTCGGCGCAACGGGAAGCGGAAAGTCGACGCTCATCTCTCACCTTAACGTACTCAACAAACCGCAAAGCGGAAGCGTCGTGGTTTTGGATAAAGATTGCAGCGTGAAGAAAAACTTTTTATCTATCCGCTTCGGCGTCGGAATGGTTTTTCAATATCCCGAATATCAACTTTTTGAAGATACAGTTGCCAAGGACGTTGCTTTCGGACCTAAGAATATGAAGCTCCCAAAAGAAGAAATCGACCGTCGTGTAAAAGATGCGTTAAATCTTGTAGGGCTTCCCTATGAAATTTACGGGCAGCGTTCGCCGTTTGAACTTTCGGGCGGTGAAAAAAGAAGAGTTGCAATAGCCGGCGTAATAGCTATGGAACCCGAAATTTTGGTGCTTGACGAAGTGGCGGCAGGACTTGATCCCGAGGGCAGAGAAGATATTTTAAAACTGATAAAAGTTTTGCAAAAAGAAAAATGCCCGACCATTGTGCTTGTGTCGCACAATATGGACGACGTAGCCGCGCTTTGCGACAGGATACTTGTCATGGCGGACGGCAAAGTCAAATTTTTGGGTACGCCGAAAGAAGTGTTCAAAAACGTAAAGGAAATGAGCGAGCTTGGTTTAGGACTTCCGACCGCAACGAGAATACAAGTCGAGCTTGCAGGATTAGGCGTAAAGTTCGACGACGTTTGCATAACGCTTGAAGAACTTGCAAACAGTCTTGCAAAAAACGGCAAGTCGAAAGACAAGGGAGAAAATTATGTTTCGTGATATATCGTTCGGACAGTATTATCCTACTTCATCGCCCGTGCATAGGCTTGATCCGAGAACGAAATTGGTTTTGACGATTTTGTATATCGTCACGATATTTTTCATTCAAACCTATTTCAGCTATCTTGTGACCTTTGTGTTTTTGATAGCGGTTATACTTTTGTCGAGAGTGCCTATATTGTCCGTTTTGAAGTCGATAAAAGGCGTAATATTCTTAGTGCTGTTCGCGTCTGTTTTAAACTTGTTTTTTGTAAAAACGGGCGAAGTCATCTATGAAAAACAAATAACGAGCGTTTGGCATTTTATGATAACTTGGGACGGCGTTCATAACAGCATAAAGTTGACTTTAAGGCTTATTTTGCTTATTGCGGGAGCGTCGATAATATCCCTTACCACAACCCCTATGAGCCTTACGGACGGCATTGAAAGTTTGCTTAAACCACTCAAACTTGTTCGTTTCCCCGTTCATGACGTTGCAATCATAATGAGTATTGCGCTAAGGTTTATTCCGACTTTGCTCGAAGAAACAAACAAAATCATAAACGCGCAAAAGGCAAGGGGAGCGTCGTTCGATACGGGCGGCATCGGCAAAAGGGCAAAGGCAATGTTGCCGATTTTAATTCCGCTTTTCGTCAGCGCATTTCGCCGTGCCGACGAGCTTGCGTTTGCGCTCGATTCTCGCTGTTATAACGCAACCGAAAAACGAACGAAAATGAAAAAGCTCAAATTCAAATTCGGCGACCTTATAGCGACACTTTTCGTTGCGGGTTACGCAACGGTTATATTTATCGACAGATACTACTTTATGGGACTTGACCACGTTTTGTTTCCGGGGGTGTTTTGATGCGTTATAAACTCACCGTCGAATACAACGGAAAAGATTATCACGGCTGGCAAGTGCAAAAGAACGCAATAACCGTTCAGGAAGTGTTAGAGTCCGCTCTTTGTAAAATCGGCATAAAGACCACTACGGTAGCTAGCGGAAGAACGGACAGCGGAGTTCATGCGGCAGGGCAGGTCGTACATTTCGATAGCGACGTGAAAATACCTTGCGACAGATTACCGCTTGCGATAAACGCTTATCTTCCCCTTGACGTTGCCGTGGTTAAATGCGAAATAGTTTCGGGCGACTTTAACGCAAGATTCAGCGCAAAGAAAAAGACTTATTGTTACAGATTTTACGTTTCGAGGCTTAGACACCCTCTTTTGGAAATCAATCATTATCAAGTCACTAAGTCGCTCGATTTGGCGGAAATGCGAGCCGCCGCAAACGAAATCGAGGGTAAGCACGATTTCAAATGTTTCGAGGCGGTAGGGTCGAAAGTCGTCGATACCGTGCGTACCGTCTACGAAATTCGCTTCGAAACAAAAGATTTAATAGGCGGCAGGGAGATTGAAATTTACGTTACGGGCAACGGCTTTTTGTATAATATGGTGCGGATAATCGCAGGAACGCTTCTTTACGTCGGACAAGGAAAGTTGACGGCTAAGGACGTAAGGGCGATTATCGAAAAGGGCGACAGAGCAATGGCAGGCAAAACCCTTCCCGCAAAAGGGCTGACACTTGAAAGTGTCGAGTACGACTAGCAAAAGCCAAGCCGCTATGAATGCAGAGCCGATTTATATGCGGCGGCGGTAAAACTTTGCCTACATAGTGAAAAAAAGAAAAGCAAAAAATTAAAAAGTGTCGAAAAGTGCCGCATTTTACTTGACATAGTTTTTAAATTTTCTTATCATAATAAGGCTAATTTGGTTATTCTGCCATGAGGACTAGCCCCCTAAATGGCATTGACTAATAAAAACATATACCCATCGGAGGTTACGTAATGAGTAAGGATTTGCAATCGTTTGCAAAAAACAATAAAACCTTTATGCCTACGGCTGAAACGGTTGAAAGAAAATGGTACGTTATCGATGCAACGGGTTTGGTTCTCGGTAGACTTGCAAGCCAAGTCGCTTCTATCCTTAAAGGAAAGAACAAGCCGACATACACTCCGCACGTTGACACGGGTGACAACGTTATCGTTATCAACTGTGACAAAGTCGTTTTGACAGGCAAAAAGTTGGAGCAAAAATATTATCGCTATCACACCGGATACATCGGCGGTTTGAAAGAAGTTCAATACAAGAAATTGATGAACGAAAAACCTGACTTCGCAGTTTACAGAGCAGTCAAGGGTATGCTTCCTAAAAATAGCCTTGGCGCACAAATGCTTAAAAAACTTCGCGTCTATGTCGGTGCCGAACACAATCATCAAGCTCAACAACCTATCGAGCTTAAAATCGAGGATTAAGGAGTGAATTATGGCAACTAAGAAAGCAGTTAAAAAAGTTCAATATATCGGAACGGGCAGAAGAAAATCTGCAATTGCCCGTGTTCGCCTTATCCCTGGCGGCGAAGGTCAAATCATCATCAACAAACGTTCGCTTGAAGAATACTTTCCGCTTGACACCACAAGACTTATCGTAAATCAACCGCTTGTCGCAACCGAAACGACCGACAAGTTCGACGTTTACGTAAACGTTAAAGGTGGCGGAATCACAGGTCAAGCAGGTGCAATCAGACACGGAATCGCAAGAGCTCTTTGCACGGTTGACAGCGCGGCTTATCGTCCTACGCTTAAAAAAGCAGGCTTCTTAACTCGTGACCCTAGAGTCAAAGAAAGAAAGAAGTACGGACTTCACAAAGCAAGAAAAGCTCCGCAATTCAGCAAGAGATAACTTCAAATCAAAAAACCGACAGCAAAGTCGGTTTTTTATTTTGCATTTAATTGTTTAAAAATCGAAACCGCTGCAAGAAAAATATTGCCGAAATAAAAGTTTGTGTATTTAATTTCCTAAAAATTTGCAACCGTTACTAAATAATTATATACGTTTTTGGGCGGCAAAAACAAAACCATATATTTTCGTTATGGGGGGGGAGATAAGCAATCGTATTTTTATTTATATAATATGAGTTGAAAAAAATTCGATTTTAAGTTAAAATTAAAAAGATAGAGAAAACACTATATGCTTTGTGCGAAAAATAACAGCGAAAAACAAGAAGATAAGACTAGCCGTAACGCCGCTTAACAAATGCGTGCAGGTTAAAATGATTTTGCGGACAATGCTTAGGTGTTCAAAAATTAACAATGGAGTGAATATGATATACGGAGTAATACTTGCGGCAGGTTGCGGTTCGAGATTCGGCGAGCCTAAGCAATTTATGCTTATCGACGATAAGCCGCTTATAGCGTACAGTCTTGACACGTTTAAATCGGCGGTAGATTTCGTGGTGGTTGTCACCGACGAAAAACATACGGAAGTAATGAAACCTTACGCCGATGAAAAAACAGCCGTCGTTTGCGGCGGAAAGAGCAGGGGGGAGTCGCTTAGCAATGCCGTTGCGTTCATTGAAAAGCAAGGCGCATCGGACGACGATATAATCGTTACGCACGATGCGGCAAGACCGTTTGTGACAAAAGACGTTATAGACCGTTCGGTAGTTTTGGCAGGCGAGTTCGGCGCTTCGTCGGTCGGACTTAAAATCAGCGACACGATAGTTTCGGTTGACAGCGCGCTTGACGTTGTCGGAAGCGTTGACCGCTCAAGCGTTATGACGGTGCAGACTCCGCAAACGGCGAAGTTCGGATTGCTTAAAAAATGTCTTTCAAATGCAGACGATTATACCGACTTATGTACGATGCTTCTTTCAAAGGGTTATTCGGTCAAGGTGTTCGGCGGCGACGACGACAACGTAAAAGTCACTTATCCGAAGGATTTGGAAAAAGTCAGACGCATTTTGAAAAATATAGACGGCTAAAAACTCAGACAGTTAATATTGCGTTCTGAATTAGACTTGCGATATGATTTGTAAGCAAGTTCGGCAAAACGAAAAAGAGTTTTAATCGATAATACGCCGCCCGATTGAATTTAAGTTGCAATCGGTAAGGGGCAAAATGCAGAAATGATAAAAACTCATAAGAATTGAGATTTAAAGCAAATAGGCTTTAAAACGAGCGATAAGAGAATTTTGTAGTGTAAAGAGAGTCAAAAAGAAAAAGTTAAAATAAGGAATTGTTATGTTTAGAATTAAAGACGATATTTTGGTTGCATATTTTGGTGATGAGGATACGGTCATCGTTCCTTACGGCGTGAAAGAAATAAGAGAATACGCATTTCTCGATTGTGACGCAATTGTGAAAATCAATTTGCCTAACACAGTGGACGTTGTCGAAAAAGGAGCGTTTTACGGTTGTAAAAATCTTAAACTCATTGAAGTATCGATGCCCGTTTTGCCGCTTGGATTTGACGATAAGTGGCTTGACGGAACGAAAGCCGAGTTTGTTTTGCAAGAGGAAGCGGTCGGCGACTGCGATATCCCCGACGGCATCGAAATCGAAAACGACGCAATCGTCGGATATAGGGGAAAGGCAAGCGAGCTTGTTATTCCGAGCGGCGTCAACAGTATAGGCGACAAGGCGTTTTTGAAATGCAAGACTTTGCGAAAGGTAGTAATTCCCGACGGCGTTACGACAATAGGCAAAAAGGCGTTTGCATATTGCGAAGGGCTTGAAACTATCGTTATGCCTGACAGTATAAGAAAAATAGACGACGAAGCGTTTGAAGATTGTCGCAATCTTAAAAACGTTACGCTGTCGGCAGGACTTAAAAAAATCGGCAAGAATGCGTTTCTGTATTGCGTAAGCCTTGACAAAATCATAATTCCCGAAAAAGTTACGACAATAGGCGTGAGCGCGTTTGGCGGTTGCAATATTAAACGAATTACAATTCCGGCTAGCGTTGTCGAAATAGGCGAGAGTGCGTTTTGGAATTGTCCGCTTAATATCAGAAAGGTTGACGGCAACAGGTTTTATTTCGAGGGCGGCGCGCTGTACGACAAAAACGGCAAAGTGCTTTGGAAGAAATAATCATAACAAGATAATAGGAAAATCCTAAAAAATAATAAGAAAGAAGAATAATACGAAATAAGAAAATTCTAAAGCAATTTAGAATTTTTTTATTGGTTAAATATAAACGATATTATAAAACGATATTTAACAAACGTTTTTAAATGAGTAGTTATAAGTTGAATTATTAAGTTAAATAAGCAAGCGAAAAATAATAAACCGCTTTAACAAACATCAATTAACCGTTCTAACGAACAAATGATATAAAAGTTTTATAGGATATATTTAATATGGCGAGTTTTATAGGTTCAATTTAATTTTTGATTTTTAGTAGGGTAACGGCAGCAAACGCGGCAATGGCGTTTCCGTCGCCTATATCGCCGACGCCTTCATTTGTGGTTGCGCTTATGCCGATTCTGCCGACGCCGATTTTGGTGACTTGCGAAAGACGATTTTTGAAATCGTCGATATAAGGCGCAAGTTTGGGTTCTTCGGCAATAATCGAAATCGAAACGTTGCCCACTTCGTATCCTTTTGTTTTTGCGATATTCAAAACTTCGAGAAGAAGCGCCATACTGTCTGCATTTTTATAACGGTCGTCGTCTGTCGGGAAAAAGTGTCCGATGTCGTTTTCGCCGAGAGCGGAAAGAATGGCGTCCATAAGAGCGTGAACGGGAACGTCGCCGTCCGAATGAGCGACGAAACATTTGTCAAACGCAAGTTTCACGCCGCACAAAGTTATGCCGTCGCCGTCCGATAAGCGGTGAAGGTCGTATCCGACGCCTGTAAGCACGTCGTCCGTCGGCTTCGATTCTATTCGTTCCATTCTGATTTTCATATGCAACCTTTAAATCTTGTCAAGCGTTTTGAACGCATTTTTTCGATATTTTTTTAAAATTATTCCACTATTTCGTAAAGCTCGGTCGGATTTTTGTTTCCGAGTTTTTCATCGACAGAAAGCACTTTAAACGTAAGCCCTTTATCGCCGAAAGCAACTTTTACTACGTCTCCGACCTTAACTTCTCTAGAAGGTTTGGCGGTTTTGCCGTTTATTTCTATTCTATTTCCGTCGCAGGCTTCCTGAGCGACCGTTCTGCGTTTTATTATGCGGCTAACTTTCAAAAATTTGTCTATTCTCATAACTTGCCGTAAAAACTCCTTTAAAATAAAAAATTCAACCATTTTAAAGTTTTCTGCTTCAAAATGCTTGACTATTGAAATTGTTATTAGTACAATTAGAAACTGCCTTATAATACAATTATTCTGCCCCGTAGACCATTTCTGGGGTTTGGGGGTTTTGTTGTTAAAAGTAGTATAAGATAACAAAACACAAAAAACAAGAGTTTTTTTCAAATTGTTCGCAAAATTTTTTTAAGGAGCGTAATATGTCGCAAAAGATTCACAAGGAAAAATACGGCAATACCGAGAGAATGACGTTTTCTACCATTAAAAACGTACTCGACATACCGTATCTAATTGCAGTGCAAAAAGATTCCTACAACAGCTTTAAAGACGAAGGCATCAGCGAAGTTTTTAAAGACTATTCTCCAATCAACGACTTCGCAGGAAGAATGAAATTGGAGTTTTTAGGTCACTCCCTCGAAGGCGAGCCTAAATACACCATTAAAGAGTGTAAAGACCGTGACGCAACCTATGCGGTTCCGCTTAAAGTCAGGGCAAGGCTTACCAACAACGAAACGGGTGAAGTTATCGAGCAGGAAGTCTTTATGGGCGATTTTCCGCTTATGACGGAATCGGGTTCTTTCATTATCAACGGCGCGGAACGTGTTATCGTCAGCCAGATTGTCAGAAGCCCGGGCGTTTACGGACTTGAATCGAAAGACAAGAACGGCGTAACCAGATTCGGAACGCAAGTTATTCCGAGCCGTGGCGCATGGCTTGAATTTGAACAAGACGCAAGCGACGTTTCGTGGGTCAAGGTTGACAGAACCAGACGTATTACGACTACCACTTTGCTCAGAGCTTTGGGTATCGGCACCGACGAAGAACTCAGAAACTTGTTCGACGGCGACGATATGATTGAAAACACAATGGCAAAGGACGGAAATTGCAGAAGCGTTGAGCAGGGTAAACTCGACTTGTTCAAGAGACTGCGTCCGGGCGAAGTCCCTACTATGGACGGCGCGGAAGCATTGCTTCGCAACACCTTCTTCGACTACAAGAAATACGAAATGTCGAGAGTAGGCCGCTATAAGTACAATGAAAAACTTTCGATTGCAAACCGCATCGAGGGCAGAGTTTTGGCAGAAGACATCATCTCGCCTTTGACGGGTGAAGTTTTGGCAAGCGCAGGCGAAACCGTTTCGGAAGAAAAGGCAAAGGAAATTCAAAACAACGCGGTAAACGTTGCGTTTGTTCGCCTTGCCGACGGAACGAGATTTAAAGTTATCGGTAACAACACCGTTGACCTTGACGCTTTTGTCGACTGCAATCCTCGCGAAATCAAAATTTTAGAAAAGGTTTATTATCCTGAACTCAAAAAAATTCTTGATACTTATACAAATAAAGACGAAATTATCACGGCTTGCAAAGCGAGCGCGGATATTCTTGTGTCTAAACATATTACGACAGACGATATTATTTCTATCGTCAGCTACAATCTCGGACTTCGCAAAGGACTCGGAAAGGGCGACGATATAGACCACCTTTCAAACAGACGTATAAAGGCAGTCGGCGAACTTTTGCAAAACCAATTCAGAATCGGTATTTCTCGTCTTGAAAGAGTTATCAAAGAAAAGATGAGCACGACTCAAGAAAACGTGGAAATCACACCGCAAACTCTCATCAATATACGTCCTATCACGGCGGCTATAAAAGAGTTTTTCGGTTCGTCGCAGCTCTCTCAATTTATGGACCAACCAAACCCTATCGCAGAGCTTACTCACAAGAGAAAACTTTCGGCATTAGGCCCCGGCGGTCTTAACAGAGAAAGAGCGACTTTTGACGTTCGTGACGTTCACCACTCGCATTACGGAAGAATGTGTCCTATTGAAACTCCGGAAGGTCAGAACATAGGTCTTATAACCTCTCTTTCGACTTACGCAAAAATCAATGAATACGGCTTTATCGAAACGCCGTATAGAAGAATTGAAAAAATCAAAGACGAGAGCGGCAAAGTAGTCGACGTATTCGTTACCGACGAAGTAAAATATATGACCGCCGATATCGAAGATAAATATACAGTAGCGCAAGCAAACGAAGAGTTGACGGAAGACGGACACTTCGTTCGTGAAAGAGTTATGTGCCGTATCCAAAACGATATTCGTGAAGTTCCTAGAACCGAAGCGGACTATATGGACGTTTCGCCTAAGCAGCTTATATCTATTGCAACGGCTCTTATTCCGTTCCTTGAAAACGACGATACCAACCGTGCTCTTATGGGCTCGAACATGCAACGTCAGGCTGTTCCTCTTCTTCGTCCGGAAGCTCCTATGATTGCAACGGGCGTCGAACATAAAATCGCTTACGACAGCGGCGTTATGAAAACGGCAAGACACGACGGCGTCGTTAAATACGTAGATTCGGACAAAATCGAAGTCCTTACAAAGGACGGCACTATCGACACTTACGATTTGTCGAAGTTCCAAAGAAGCAACCAATCTACCTGTATAAATCAAAAACCTATCGTAAACACGGGTGATAAAGTAGAGGCAGAGCTTAAAGACGCAAACGGAAACGTTGTCAAAGAAGCTACGATTTTGGCAGACGGCCCTGCAACTCAAAACGGCGAACTTGCTCTCGGCAGGAATATTCTTATCGGCTTCATGTCGTGGGAAGGTTATAACTACGAAGACGCTATTTTGATTAACGAAGACCTTGTTCGCGACGACGTGTTTACGTCTATTCATATCGAAGAATACGAAACCGAATCGAGAGATACGAAACTCGGCGAAGAGCTTATCACAAGAGATATTCCAAACCTTAGTGACGACGCTCTTAAAAACCTTGACGAAGACGGTATCGTCAGAATCGGCGCAGAAGTAAAACCGGGCGATATTCTTGTCGGTAAAGTTACGCCTAAGGGCGAAACCGAGCTTACTCCAGAAGAAAGACTTTTGAGAGCTATCTTCGGCGAAAAGGCAAGGGAAGTCCGCGATACGTCGCTTAGAGTGCCTAACGGCGAAGCCGGTATCGTAGTAGACGTCAAAATCTTCACAAGAAAAAATCGCGACGAGCTTGCTCCGGGCGTAAACAAACAAGTCAGAGTTTACATCGCTCAAAAGAGAAAAATATCTGTCGGCGATAAGATGGCGGGACGTCACGGAAACAAGGGTGTTATCTCCCGTGTTCTTCCGAAAGAAGATATGCCGTTTATGGCGGACGGAACTCCGCTTCAAATCGTTCTTAACCCGCTCGGCGTTCCTTCGCGTATGAACATCGGACAGGTTCTCGAAGTTCACTTGGGACTTGTTGCAAAAATGCTCGGCTGGAAAGTCGCAACGCCTGTATTCGACGGCGCAAACGAAAACGACATCAGAAAGTTGTTTAACGATATGGGTATGGTAAACGAAAACGGCGAAGTTGACGGAAAGATTCAGCTTTATGACGGACGTACAGGCGAACCTTTTGAAAACAGAGTTACCGTCGGATATATGTATATGATTAAACTTCACCACCTTGTCGACGATAAGATTCATGCTCGTTCGACAGGTCCGTACAGCCTTGTCACGCAACAACCGCTTGGCGGTAAAGCTCAGTTCGGCGGACAAAGATTCGGCGAAATGGAAGTTTGGGCTCTCGAAGCCTATGGCGCGGCTCATATGCTTCAAGAAATTCTTACGGTTAAATCGGACGACGTTGTCGGAAGAGTTAAGACTTACGAATCAATCGTTAAGGGCAACAATATAAGCGAACCGGGTATTCCTGAAGCATTCAAAGTTTTGGTCAACGAATTGAAGAGTTTGGCTCTCGATATTAAAGTTCTTACCGAAGACCACGACGAAATCAAACTCCGCGGCTATTCGGACGACGACGATTACGAACCGTCAATGGTTAAGAGCGACGAAGCGCTCGAAGAAATCGACCTTCAAGGTCTCGGCTTCGGCGACGACGCTACAAAGGACGCATTTAACGTGTTCGATGACAATCAAGCCGACGACGAAGATATTTCAAACATCTTCGGTGGCAATGACGACAACGATATTTCGTCCTTGTTCGGAACAAGCAACGATGACGACGCTTCTTCTTTGTTTGACGACAAAGAGTCAGATAAAGAGTAATAGGAGGTTTATATGTACGAACTTTCAAATTTTGAATCAATACAAATAGGTATAGCATCGCCTGAGAAAATCAGAGAATGGTCTTACGGCGAAGTTCTTAAACCTGAAACTATAAATTAAAGAACGCAAAAACCTGAAAAAGACGGTTTGTTTTGTGAAAAAATCTTTGGACCTACCCGTGACTGGGAATGTCATTGTGGCAAGTACAAGAGAATTCGTTATAAGGGCGTAGTCTGCGAAAAGTGTGGCGTCGAAGTTACGAAAAGCAAAGTCCGTCGTGAAAGAATGGGACATATCGAACTTGCTACTCCTGTTTCGCACATATGGTATTTCAGAGGCGTTCCGTCGAGAATTTCATTGCTTCTCGATATGTCGCCGAAGGAACTCGAACAAGTTTTGTACTTCGTTTCGTTTATCGTTCTCGACGCAGGCAACGTAACGGAAGTTAAAATCAATGAGGGAACTTCTAGCGAAGAAATCGTCAGAATCGCAAAGAAGTCGGTTATTTCGGATAAAGTTCAAAGAGCGATTCTTGAACAATATAAAGAAAACGCAGGTTCTTTCAGAGTAGGTATGGGCGCAGAAGCCGTCAAAGAACTTTTGCAAGAAATCGACCTTGAAAAGGACAGCAAAGAACTTAAAGAAATCATCGAAACAAGTACAGGTCAAAAGAGACTCAAAGCGGTAAAGAGACTTGAAATCGTCGAAGCGTTCCGCATTTCGGGCAACCGTCCCGAATGGATGATTCTCGACGTACTTCCTGTTTTGCCGCCTGAACTTCGTCCTATGGTTCAACTCGACGGCGGAAGATACGCAACAAGCGACCTTAACGATTTGTATCGTAGAGTTATCAACCGCAACAATCGTCTTAAAAAGTTGCAAGAACTCGGCGCGCCGGACATTATCGTGCGTAACGAAAAAAGAATGTTGCAAGAAGCAGTAGACGCTCTTATCGACAACGGCCGTCGCGGAAAGGCAGTTACGGGTCCGGGTAGCCGTGACCTTAAATCGCTCAGCGGAATGCTCAGCGGTAAGCAAGGTCGTTTCCGTCAAAACCTTTTAGGTAAACGTGTCGACTATTCGGGACGTTCGGTTATCGTTGTAGGACCTGAACTTAAACTTTATCAATGCGGTCTTCCTAAGGAAATGGCGCTTGAATTGTTCAAGCCTTTCGTTATGAAGCGTTTGGTTGAAGAAAATCTTTGCCACAATATAAAGAGCGCAAAGAGATTCGTAGAAAACGGAAAGAACCAAGTATGGGATATTCTTGAAGACATAATCAAGGATCACCCTGTATTGCTTAACCGTGCTCCTACACTTCACAGACTCGGTATTCAAGCGTTTGAACCTGTCCTTGTAGAAGGCAGAGCAATCAAACTTCATCCGCTCGCTTGCGGCGCGTTCAACGCCGACTTCGACGGTGACCAAATGGCTGTTCACGTTCCGCTCAGCATCGAAGCTCAGGCAGAAGCAAGAATTTTGATGCTCAGCACAAACAACATTTTGAAACTCAGCGACGGCAAACCGATTGTTTCGCCGACGCAAGATATGGTTATCGGTTCGTATTATCTTACAATCGTTAAACCGGGCTCTGTGGGCGAAGGAAAAATCTTCCGTTCGTTCGACGAAGCGGTTATGGCATATCAAGCGAAAGAGCTTACTCTTCAATCGCTTTGCTATATCAGATTTGAAAAAGAACGCGAAGACGGCACGGTTGTAAAGCAAATGCTTCACACCACGCTCGGCAGATGCATCTTCAACAATGCTCTTCCGCAAGACATTCATCTTTGCGACAGATCAAACGGTAAAAACTTTATCGCATTGGAAGTCGAAGGCTTGCTTGGCGGAAATTGCTGTTTGGAGCAAACTCAGCTCGAAGAAATCTTTAAAGCGTTCAAGGGTGCAAAGGTTGACGCCGATTTACTTAAAAAGTTCAACGTTATAATGAAAGGGCTTAAAGAAATCGACGAAGTCACCGCTCAAAAAATCGTGGACGAGGCAAACAAGTACGAAGCTCTCGACAAGTTCGACGACTTCGGACCTACGTCAACTGCAAAGGCTTTCCGTGACGCGGTAGAGAAGTTGCTTGGCAAAGAGGCTTCGGCTGTCGGCAAAAAACAACTTTCTAAAATCGTCGACGCTTGTTTTAAATATCACGGAGCAACCGAAACGGCAGTCGTTCTCGACAACATTAAGGCACTCGGTTATAAATACTCTACAATAGGCGCAATTACGACCAGCGTTTTCGATATGCACGTTCCTGAAGAAAAGAAGGAAATCATAAAGAAAGCAGAAGAAGACGTAGTTAAAATCGAAAAGAACTTCAAACGCGGTATCCTGACCGAAGAAGAACGTTATAACAACGTCGTTAATATCTGGAAGGGCGCATCGGACGAAGTCGAAAAAGCTCTTGTCAAAACGCTTGACGATTTCAACCCTATCTGGATGATGGCAAGCTCGGGCGCTCGTGGTAACATGGGACAAATTCGTCAGCTTGCAGGTATGCGTGGTCTTATGGCGGATCCGTCCGGTAGAACAATCGAACTTCCTGTTCGTTCGTCGTTCCGTGAAGGCTTGTCGGTTCTCGAATACTTCATTTCTTCGCACGGCGGACGTAAAGGTCTTGCCGACACCGCTTTGAAGACGGCGGACTCGGGTTATCTTACTCGTCGTTTGGTTGACGTTTCGCAATACGTTATCGTTCGCGAACAAGACTGTGGCGACACCAAAGGTACGGAAGTTGTCGCAATCAAAGACGGCAATACCGAAATCGAAGGATTGGCGGACAGAATTGCAGGCAGATTTACAATCAATCCGATAACCGACCCTAAGACGGGTGAAATTATCGTCGAAGCAGACCAAATGATAACCGATGACCAAGCTAAGGCAATCGTCAAGGCGGGTATCGAAAAGGTTACTATAAGAAGCGTACTTACCTGTAAGACCAAAAACGGCGTTTGCGCAAAATGCTACGGCAAAAATATGGCAAGCGGAAACCCTGTCAAACTCGGTGAAGCCGTCGGTATCATCGCCGCACAATCTATCGGCGAACCGGGTACTCAGCTTACGATGAGAACCTTCCACTCGGGCGGTGTTGCAACCGGTGACGATATTACGCAAGGTCTTCCTCGTGTCGAAGAATTGTTCGAAGCAAGAAATCCTAAAGGACAAGCTGTCATTACCGAAATCGCAGGCGTTGTATCTATCGAATCGAAAGAAAACGGAAAGAACGAAATTACGATCACGGGGTCTGACGGCGAACAAAAAGTTTATTCGCTTCCTTTCGGAGCTAAACTTAAAGTTGCGAACGGCGATATTTTGGAACCGGGCGATCCTCTTACAAAAGGATCTATCAATCCGCAAGATATGCTTAAAGCAAAGGGTGTAAAGGGCGTTCAGGATTACATCACCAAAGAAGTTCAATCGGCTTACCGTTTGTCGGGTGTTGAAATCAACGATAAACACATCGAAGTCGTTGTACGTCAAATGCTCAATAAGGTCAGAATCGAAAAACAAGGCGACACGGATATGCTTCCTGGCACGCTTGTCGATATCTTCGCTTATGAAGAAGAGAACAGCAAAGTGCTTGAAAACGGCGGCGTACCTGCTACGGCAAAGAGAACTCTTCTCGGCATAACAAAGGCATCGCTTGCAACCGAATCGTTCCTTTCGGCGGCATCCTTCCAAGAAACCGCAAGAGTACTTACCGAAGCAGCAATCAAAAACAAGATTGATCCGCTTATCGGTATTAAAGAAAACGTTATCATCGGTAAACTTATTCCTGCAGGAACGGGTATGAAGAACTATAAGAACATTACGACCGTACCTGCCGAACACGGAAGAGTCGAAGCCGTTGAAAGCGTCGATGAAGAAGAAACAGGAGAAAACTAATGTCAAAAAGATTATTTACATCCGAAAGCGTAACGGAAGGGCATCCTGATAAGGTTTGCGACCAAATTGCCGATGCGCTTTTGGATAAATATCTTGAACAAGACCCGGAGTCGAGATGCGCAATCGAAGTCTGCGCTACAACCGGAATGGTTATGGTTTTCGGAGAAGTGACTTCAAAAGCCGTCGTTGATATTCAAAAGACGGTCAGAGAAGTCGTCGCCGATATCGGCTATAATTCGAGCGAAGTCGGTTTCGATGCAAAAACTTGCGCGGTGTTGTCGTCTTTGCACGAACAATCGCCGGATATTGCAAGGGGCGTAGACGAAGCGACCGAATATGTAGGTTGCGACGAATTCGACAAAACGGGCGCAGGCGACCAAGGTATGATGTTCGGCTATGCGACGAACGAAACCAAAGAGTTTATGCCGCTTGCAATCGTACTTGCGCAC
>JAQYCY010000084.1:0-18037 GCA_028724485.1 Bacillota bacterium
AACTTATCGATATGATTGCGCCGACGCTTTTGCTTGCGCAGTCGCTCGGTCGTTGGGGCAACTTTGTCAATCAGGAAGCATACGGACTTGCTATTCCGCAAGGTTTTCCGACCGGTCTTCCGTTTAGCGTGTATATAGACCATTGCGGTTCGTCGCTTTGTAACTGTGGCGGAGTCGGCGGATGGCACTATGCGACGTTTTTATACGAAGCTATCTGGAACTTTGTCGGAGCGATAATTTTTTACGTCATTTGGCGCAAAAACAAAAAGTTCCCGGGAATTTTGGGATTTTTGTACCTTTTCTGGTACAACCTTATAAGAGCGTTGCTTGAATATTTGAGAATCGACGCCGTTCCGGAGACGCAAATTCTTTGCTACACGATTTTCCCGATTGCGCTTGTTCTCGGAATAGTTTACGTAGTGCTTAAATCTATTCACGACAAAGTCAAAAAGAAAATCGACCTCGGAGAAGAAGTCGACGAAAACAAAGCCGAATATAAAATTTATAAGTTTGTCGCATTCGTTTGGAAGAAGATAAGTCTTAACACAATAGGCAAGCCTGTCGAAAATCAAGACGCGGTAGCAGTAAGCGAAATGAACGGAAAAATCGTTAAAGAATACGCAAGCTACTTAGATATGAAAGCCGATGAAGAACGTTTTCGCCTTGAAATCGCCGAAAAGAACAAAATTGCAGCCGAAGAAGCAAGAAGAGCGGCGATAAAAGCCGAAGCGGAACGCATAGAAAAAGAAAAACAAGATAAAGCAAACACAAAAAATAAGAGCGTTAAGCGCTAAAAATGCGAAGCCAAACTCAGTTTGGCTTTTTAAAGGTGAAAATGAGAAACTTAACTTTACTTACCGATTTTTATGAACTTACGATGATGAACGGTTACCTTAAATGCGGTACGGCAAACAAAAGAGCGGTCTTTGACGTGTTTTATAGGGGTGTGGGCGGATTTTCGTACGCAGTTGCCGCAGGTCTTGACCAAGTAATCGATTATATCGAAAACTTGCATTTCGACAATGACGATATCGAATATCTTCGTTCGCTCGGCACGTTCGACGAAGAGTTTTTGACGGTTCTTAAAAACTTTAAATTTACGGGCGACGTCAAAGCAATTCCCGAAGGAACAATCGTGTTTCCTTATGAACCGCTTTTGACCGTTACGGCTACGCTTTTTGAAGCTCAGCTTTTAGAAACTGCCGTTTTGACTTTCATCAATCACCAAACGCTTATCGCAACGAAAGCGTTAAGACTTTGCGAAAGCACGGAAGGTCAGATTTTGGAATTCGGTCTTCGTCGTGCGCAAAATGCCGACGCAGGCATTTACGGCGCAAGAGCGGCGTATATCGGCGGTTGTCGTTCTACGTCAAACGTACTTGCAGGCAAAATGTTCGATATTGCGGTCAAAGGTACGCACGCGCATAGCTGGGTTATGTCTTTCCCCGACGAACTTACGGCGTTCAGAAAGTATGCCGAAATTTATCCTGACGGCTGTTTGTTGCTTGTAGACACTTACGATACGTTGAAGTCGGGCGTTCCGAACGCAATCAAAGTGTTTGACGAACTTAAACAAAAGGGCTATAAGCCGCTCGGTATAAGACTTGACAGCGGCGACCTTGCTTATCTATCTAAAAAAGCGAGAGTTATGCTTGACGAAGCAGGACACAGTGACGTCAAAATTTTCGCTTCGGGCGATATAGACGAAGACGTTTTGCTTGCATTGAGAACTCAGGACGCAAAAATCGATATTTACGGAATAGGCACAAGACTTATAACAAGCTATACTAATCCGAGCCTTGGCGGCGTTTACAAACTTGCCGCTATGGAAGACGAAAACGGAAATATGTCGCCTAAAATTAAAGTTTCAAACACACCTGCCAAAATAACCAATCCGGGGCTTAAAAAGGTCGTCAGAATTTACGACAAGGATAAAATGGCGGCTGCCGACTTAATTTGTCTTGACGACGATACGTTTGACGAATCGAAACCACTTACGATTTTCCACCCGGAACAAATATGGAAGAAAACTACCTTTGAAAATTACAAGGTCGTCAACCTTATGGTGGACATATTCAAAGGCGGAAAGCTTGTCTATAAAAATCCCGACTTGCACGCAATCGGCAAACATCTCGACGAAGAGGTAGCTTCGTTCTATCCCGAATATCTGAGAGTTATAAACACTCAGGAGTACAAAGTCGACTTGTCGCAAAGACTTTACGATTTGAAACACAATTTGCTTTTGAACAGACATTAAACAAAATGCGCTAAAACTTGACAAAAGTAAATAAAAACTTATTACCTAAAAAATTGCAAAAACGCTGTCTATGTTTCATCATATAGATAGCGTTTTTTTTGTGAGGTTAATATGAAAAAAGTATGTTTAAATCAAAGTTTTACCGTAAGCAAAAAGGGATACGCAGTAGATGAAGTGGACAAATACATAAAAGAAAAAGAGACGTATTACGAAAAGCAATTAGGCGAACAGCTTGAGAGAATTTCTGCGCTGAAAGCAAAAAACTATGAACTTGAAAACAAGGTTCTCGATTATGCCGAACAGGAAAACGAAATAAAAAAGTCGATTTTGTCGGCGAACGAAAAAGCCAACGAAATGACGCTTGACCTTAAACTTCAATACGCTATGGAAGTGGAGAGGCTAAAAATCTTTCAAGCCAAATGGACGAACGCTTACGAAGAACTTAAAGAAAGATATCATTTCAGTAAGGACGCATTAAATCTCGAAAGCGTGGTGACTCAGACGGCTTTGGAACTCGAAGAAATGCTAAGCCGTGATTTTTCGCTCGAAAAAAGCGGAACGGGGTCGGAGATGGAAAGGCAATTTAAAGGAGAAGTTAAAAGGCTTAAAAGCGAAGACAGCGACGTTGCCGAATTGTTTGAAAAATTAAAAAGCGAAATAAGAAAAGCCTCGAAAGAAAAAGAAGCGGCTTGCGACGCCGTCAAAGGATTTAAAATGGAGGACGTTTTAAGACCCGACGAACCGCTCGAAGAAATTTGCAAATCACTTGGCATAAGCGGCTCTAAAAGAGCATAAAATTGTAGGGGCTATATGGGCGAAAAGTATATTGTAAATTGTGCCGACGATGAATATCTTCTTTTTGACGGCAAGATATGTTCAAAGACTTTCACGTTCGAAGCGGACGACTTAGAGCATCTTATAAGTTGTTTTCCGCTTGGAAAGGGAGTTCCTAAAAGCGCAAGAATAAAAACGAAAACAAGAGAGATTTACGGCGATATATTCGTCACTAGGTGGGGCGGCGGAGTTTTTGAACTCAGTTTCAATCGCGATAACCTGAACAGATTCAAAGAGTTCGAAGCGGTTGCCGAAGCCAAAGGAAAATTCGGCGGCATAGTGCATACCGCAACGGCATTCAATGACGCTACGCAAAAACTACTAATTACGAACGGCAGTACGAACGTTATATATGATTTTGGCAGAAAACCGTCGAAAACGCATATCGACGTAACGCCGCTAAGTTTCGGACTTATGTTTATCGTCACGGGCTTTACGAAGACGGGACAGTTTTTACTTATCGCATTAGCCGACGATAATTATAAACTTCTCTTTATGGGAGAAGCGGACAGCATAACTTACGGCAAAAAGTCTTTCGTAACGAAAAAACGACTCAACGATATGCTTGGCAGAGTTATGACGGAAGAGTATAGCTTTTTTGAAACGGACAGACAGTTTAAAATAATTTCAAGAACATACAGCTATGAAAACGACCGCGAATACGTCCCTATGCTTGTGCCTTATCTGCTTTTAGAAGCCGTGATGTCAAAGGATATGGATAGGGCGCAAAGTTATCTTGCTCCCGATTTAAAAGCGGAAATGCTCACAAAATATTTGGGCGAGTTTTCGAGCGTTGAATTCCCTAAATATCGTTCGGTTGACGAGAACGTCGTAGCGGTTATGGTTCGTGACGGAGAAAACGAAAAATATGCAAGAGAGTTTCAGTTCGAGGTCAAAGACGGACTGGTTGTAAACGTCAACGAAATCAAAAACGGAGCGAAACTCAGATTGAAAAACCTTTTTTGTGCCGCCGCAACAATTTGCTAAATATTTTGCCGTCGGTTTTGACGATAGCAAAAGACTTAGCGGCTGTCGGTTTAAATTGGCTATTTAAAAGTCAATTAAATTTTTTAACTACTATGATTTAAGTTTAGGATAGGTTATATAGTTTGATATAAAGTCGAAATTTAGTTTTTAGACTCGTCATCTGGAATAATCAAGGCAAAGAGTTTTATTGTTGCTCTTGAAATGTGGTTTTCGGTGTGTTATAATTTGTCTGGGAGAAAATTATGACAGACGAAAACGAAATGAAAACAGTGACGGAAGTCGCAAGAAGCGGCAAACTGTCGGTTAGAAATCTTATTATGTTTCCGCTTGGCGGAATAGGACGCGACTTTTTGTACGTTCTTTTTAACGGCTATCTTTTAACTTACATTCTTTTTACTAAAAGCGTAACCGACGCGCAGTTCGCATCGGTCAGCATTATCATTATTTGCGCAAGAATTTTCGACGCTTTCAATGACCCGATTATGGGCGGCATTGTTGAAAATACAAGAACGAAGTGGGGTAAGTTTAAACCTTGGATGCTTATCGGCGCAGTGCTGACAGGCGGCGTTATCGTTGCAGTGTTTTCCGTGCAACTCGGCGGCTGGGCGTTTATAGGCTTTCTTGCCGTTATGTATTTTTTGTTCAGCATAACTTATACGATGAACGACATTTCATATTGGGGAATGCTTCCTTCGCTCACCAAAAACGAACACGAACGCGGAAAACTCACTTCGCTCACTCAGTTGTTCTCTTCCGCAGGTAGCGGACTTGTCGGCATTATCGTTCCCGTTCTTACGGTCGGAAAATTCGCAATCGGCGGTAGCGCAGTCACGGGATACGCCGTATTTTCGGTTATGGCGGCGGTGCTTATGATAGGCTTTCAGTTGTTTACGATTTTCGGCGTAAAGGAAGAGCCGCTTCCGCCTATTGAAATTAAAGCGCCTAAAAAGGGCTTAAAGGAGATGTTTAAGGTCATTTTCAAAAACGACCAGCTCCTTTGGTCGGCACTCGTTATGCTTATCTTCAACATAGGAACAAACGTTGTCGGCGGCGGACTCAGCTTATCTTACATATATTTCGAATTCGGATACAACGGACTTTTGACAACACTTTTCGGCGTGGTATTTGCCGTCGTGTCGGTTTTGTTTACGATTTTCTATCCGTGGCTTATCAAAAAGGTCGGCAGAACTAAACTTATGTATATAACGGGCTTTTCGATAATCGGCGGTTATTTGCTTATGATGCTGTTCGGATTGGTGTTGCCGTCCAACCCGTGGATTGTCAAATTCGTGGTTATGGCAGTTTGTAACGGCATAGTCGGTTTCGGACAAGGCTTTTACACCGTTATGCTCATTTATATGGCTGACACTGTTGAATACAACGAATGGAAAACAGGCAGACGTGAGGAGGGACTTATCTTTTCGGTCAGACCGTTCACGGCGAAAATGGGTTCTGCTTTAATGCAGTTTTTGGTTATGCTCGTTTATCTTGTGGTAGGCGTAACGAATTATACAAATCAAATTTCAAATCTCGAAAACCAAGCGTCGAAAGGCGTTATCACCGACGCTATCAAACTCGAAGGTATTCAAAACATAATTAGTTCGGTTCCTAAGTCAAGCACTATGGCTCTGCTTTGCTGTATGTGCCTTATTCCCGTCGCATTTTTGATTGTAGCAATTATTATTTACAAGAAAAAATGTATCATAGACGATAAGTTTTATAAAAAAATGGTTGAAGAAATTGACAATCATACGTCGCCTGCGTATGTAAACGGACTTATAACGGAAGACGTCGTAGAAAATAAGGATGCAAACGAACCCATAACGGAAGACGTAGTAGAGAATACGGAAGTTGTAGGCGAAGAGAGTAAAACGTAACAAAAGTTTTATAACGAAATTTTAAAAAGGCAATTTAATTTGCCTTTTTATTTTGCCGAAATTGCTTTAAAAAGCCGAATTTAATTGAGCCGAATTTCGCTCCTTACCGTTTAACTAATTTTTTTGCGGATATACTATATTTGTTTAAAGGAGGTAGTATGAATCCGTTAAAGGAAAAAGCAAAAAACATTGACAGTCTTTTTATGAGTTTGGATAAGACGTATCCTAAGCCATACGACAAAAACGAAACGGACGCTTACAGCAAGACGAGAGTTATTTTGATGAACGGCACCGAGTTCGAACAGGTTTGGTTCTCGCACGGTTGGCAACGTCACGAGATAAATCAAGATTTAAGACGCGACCTCGCCGTTTTGAGGAAACTCGAACAGCAACAACAAAAACTTATTTCGTGCCTTAAACCGATAGACGAAACGATTTTGGAAACGACGATAGGGTATGAGCAACTTGCGGTCGACCTTACCGCTTGTATGGCAAGAGCGGAAAAAGACCCTTACGTCAAAGGTCAACTCGATTTCGCATTGCTTGAAGATTTCGACCATCTTTACAGATACGCCGATTTGCTCGAAATGGATATGGGTATTAAAGCGGAAGAATTGGTGAACGGCTATACGGACATTATGCCGGGACGACCTACGATTTCCGAACACCGTCATCCTTTCGACGCAATAAGAAAACCGATAAATTCGTCTGCTGATTTGCTCACGAAATTGCACGTCAACATTATTACGGCGGCAGAACAACAAACGATGAACTATTATATGAACGTGGGCAGTTTCTATAAAAACGACTTGGGAAGAAAGTTGTACGCCGAAATCGCAATGATAGAAGAACAACACGTTTCCGAGTACGGTTCGCTTCTCGACGTAAATTGCACGATGCTCGAAAGTCTTGTAATGCACGAATACACCGAATGTTATCTTTACTATTCTTGCTATATGACTGAAACGAACGCAAATCTCAAAAAAGTTTGGGAAATGCTTTACGAGCAAGAAGTTTCGCATCTTCATTACGCAATCGAACTTTTACAAAAATATGAGAAGAAAGACGCAAGCTCGGTTATCGGAAGCGGTGATTTTCCTACGCTGCTTGACTTTAAGTCGAATATCGATTATATCAGAGACGTTATGAAAAACACCATTCGCAATACCGCCGACAAAGAAGAAATAGTGAAGGTAGACAGTTTGCCGAAAGATTTCAGATTTTTCACCTATCAGGAACAAATCATCAGCGAAAAGAAAAACGTTCCGTCGCATGCCATTATCGATAAATATATCAAAGAACACGGCGAAGATTATCGATATGAATCGCATCCGCATCCTATCGATTGCCTTAAAGACAGATGTTGCGACAACACATCGCTCGGCAGAGAAGCATAGTATAAAGAGAGCAGTAGCTCTCTTTTTTATTGCTTAACAATGGCGGTTGTGTTACAATATGTTTGATATGTTTTTTGTGCTTGCGATAATTTACATAACGTTTATTTCTTTGGGGCTTCCCGATTCGCTGTTCGGCGTTGCGTGGCCCGTTATGCATTCCGACTTGGGACTTTCAGTAAGCTATGCCTCGATAATTTCAATCGTGACGGGCATTTGCAGCTGTCTTATGAGTCTTATTGCGGGCGGATTGATAAAGAAGATAGGAACGAGCAGACTTACTTTCGTTTCGGTTGTGCTTACGGCAGTCGGTCTTTTGGGGACTCGGTTTTCAACAAACTTTTGGATGCTCATTACTTTTGCCGTTTTGCTCGGCGTGGGCGCAGGCGCAGTCGATACCGCGTTAAATTATTACGTTTCTGCTAATTATAAAGCGAAGCACATAAATTGGTTGCATTGTTTCTGGGGCGTAGGCGTTGTCGTCAGTCCGCTTGTTATGTCACCGTTTTTAAGCGTAGGAAATTGGCGAGGCGGCTATCAAACCATTGCGATAATGCAATTTGCCATTGCGTTTATAATTTTGTGTTCTTTGCCGTATTGGAGGAAGATAGAAAAAAGGCAAGCTATTCTTGCTCCTATTGCGCAAGAAAAATCGAAAGAGAAAATCAGCTTTTTTAGCGTACTTAAAATAAAGGGCGTAAAACCGTCTATATTGGTGTTTGCCTTTTATTGTTCGATGGAATTTTTGATGATGACTTGGGGCGCAAGTTATTTAGTCAAAACAAAGTTTGTCGGCGCGGCGCTTGCGTCTAATCTTATGTCGCTGTATTACGGCGGCGTTATGCTCGGTAGGCTTATAAGCGGTTTTCTGACCGTCCGCTTAAGGGATAAACAACTTATTTGGTTTGGAGTTTTGTTGTCGCTTGTCGGAATTGTGGTGCTTGCCTTGCCGATAGGAATATACGCTGTGATAGGGTTGTTTTTGGTGGGTTTTGGTTTCGGACCGATATTTCCGAGCGCGTTGCACGCAACGAGCCATCGCTTCAAAAGCGACGTAGCGACTTTTCTCACCGGCTATCAACTTGCAATCGGCTATGGCGTAGGCTTTACCGTGCAACTTGTTTTCGGATACGTTACGCCGTATATAGGGTTCGATTCGATGCCGCTTTGGATGGTGGCGTCAAGCATGCTACTGATATTGACGCTTATAAGGTTGGATAAGGACGTCGCAAAATGTTCGCCAAACTTTTTAGATTAAACCCTTGCTTTTAATTTGTAGAATAAATAGCAAAAAGTATAAAATAAAAATTGAATTTTATATATCGAAACGCCGATACGTCGGCGTTTGGTAAAATTACAAAACTTATGACAAAAACCGAAATTTTATCTCCCGTAGGAGATTTTGAAAGTTTATACGCCGCCGTAAATTCGGGTGCGGACGCCGTCTATCTCGGAATGGGCGGTTTTAACGCGCGAATAAAGGCAAAAAACTTTGACGAAAACGATATAGCGGCGGCTGTCGAATATGCGCATTTGCGTGGCGTTAAAGTGTATATGACAGTCAATACGCTCGTCTATAACGATGAATTCGATTTGCTTGTCGCCACTGTCAAAAGAGCGATAGAGGCAGGGGTAGACGCATTTATCGTTCAGGACTTGGGCGTTGCAAGAGTCTTGCAACAAACGTTTTCGGGAATCGAGCTTCACGCAAGCACTCAACTCGGCGTTCATAATTTGAAGGGCGCTTTGGTTGCCGAAAAACTCGGCTTTAAAAGAGTGGTTTTGGCAAGAGAAACAAAACTTGGCGATATTAGGGAAATAAAAGACAATACAAATCTTGAGATAGAGTTTTTTGTGCAAGGCGCATTGTGTTCGTCGTTTAGCGGAAATTGTCTTATAAGTAGTTTCAAAAGCGGTAACAGCGGCAACCGCGGACGTTGCGCTCAGCTTTGCAGATTGAAATATTCGGCAAACGGGAGGAGCGGCTATTTTCAATCAACCAAAGACTTGTGCCTTTTAAACAGTTTGAAAACGCTTTGCGACGCAGGCGTGACAAGTTTTAAAATCGAAGGCAGACTACGCCGAGCAGGTTACGTCGCCGTTGCGACAAGAGCATATCGCGCCGCTATGGACGACGTTTTGCGCAACGAAAACAGAGCAGATAAAACTAAGCTCGAAAGCGAATTAAGGCAAGTCTTTTCCAGAGGAAAGTTCAATCAGACGGCGTATCTTTACGACGACTATAACAAACTCAATACGGCGGTGAATAATCATCAAGGCGTGAAAATAGGCAAAGTCGAAAGGGTGGAAAGGTTTAAGGATTTGTTCCGCCTTGAAATTTCATCGTCACACGAAATAACCGTCGGCGACGGCTTGAAATTTTTTGAAAACGGCGTCGAAACAGGCAGTCTTGGGGTAGGGAGCGTACAAAAAAAAGGAAATCGTTTTTTGATTGTCACAAAAAATTTCGTAAAACAAAATGCCGACGTTTATCTTACTCTCGATTATGTTTTAGAGAGCGAAGCGTTAAAAGCGGTTAAGCCTGTTACGGTTGACGTAAACTTAAAAGCCGATAGCGGACATAAGTTGTTTGTGATTTTAAAATGTTTAGATGCAGAAATTACGCACGAGAGCAATGGCGAAGTGCAAAAAGCGAAATCGCAACCGCTTGGCGAAAAAGATTTTAAAGAGTGTTTCAATAAAGGCGAGTTTACCGCAAAAAACATAAAAGTCGATACTGACGGCATATTTATGCCAAAGTCCGAATTGAATGAATTCAGACGACAGGCGTTTGAAAAATTAAGAACGGCTTTACTTGAAAGCTATAAAAAGCCGATTGTTTATTCGCCGAAAAAGGAATATAGCGTAGTCGAAAAAGATTTCGGCAAGCGTATCATAGTAGTCTCTGATTTAAGCGGCTATAACGCCGCAAAATGCATTGACGGTAAAATCGCTATATCGCCGTCATCATATTTCGAGCCGTGGGTAAGCGAACTTCTTGATAGCGAAAAAGTCGGCTTGAATTTGCCTATCGTTGCAAGCGGCGAGGAAATTAAAAAACTTGAAAAATTGATTTTTAAAAGCGACTTTATTATAGCAAACAACGTTTGGGGACTTTTCTTTGCCGATAAAGTGTCGACCGTAGCCGGCACGGGACTTAACGTTTTTAACAATTATGCCATAAACGCTATGACGGACCTAGGCGTGAAGAACGTCGTGATGTCGCTCGAAGTCGGAAAGGACTATTTCGAATACGGCGGCGAATTTTATTATTCGCTCGGATATCCTGCGCTTATGAATTTTGTCTATTGTCCGTTCAAGGAAATATACGGCGGCGAGAATAATTGCGACAAGTGCTATTATCGCAAAATGACGTATACGGACGATAAGGGCAACGAATATTTTATACGTCGAGTCAAAACCGACAGTTGTCGTTTCGAGCTTTTGGACGGCAGAGTTAATTTCATATCGAAACACTCGATGAACGAATACTTGGACTTGCGAAATTTCGATGCGGCGGAAATCGAAAATCTCAAAAACGGAATGGGCATAAAGGGCGGAAGTGACGGAAAACTCAATTTGCGTATTAAATAGTTGTAAACATATTGCGTAAACATTTTGGAGCTAAGCGTATCGATTTAACGCTTGAAGTTAAAGCATATTCGCATGGCAATTATCGGTGATATTGTGAATAGCTGTGTTAGTGATAATTGTTTTGAAAAATGCCTGCAATCGTTTTGATAAGGTTAGTAATCGATTTATAAGTATAAGTCATCGATTTGATAAATGTGGTAAGTGCTAAACATCGGTTTTGGCGCGATAAATATTAGTTTGGCAATTAGTGTGATAAAGCTATAAACGTATATTTATAATTTGGTCTTGTTTTTTGCCGGTTGTAGTGTTATCATTAAATTGATAAGGTGAAAAGTGAGATATTTATTTTTTGATATAGAATGTTGCGACGGAAAAAATATTTGCAGTTTCGGTTACGTCGCTACCGATTCGGAGTTTAACGTCCTTAAAAAAGAGGACATTATCATAAACCCCGAAGCAGAATTCAAATTGTCCAGAGGCGGTTCGGCTCCGAATATTAAACTTGCATACGACGAAGAAGTGTTTTTTAAGGCTAAGCCTTTTCCTTTTTATTATGAAACCATAAAGGACATTTTGACGGACGGTGACCAGATAGTTTGCGGTCATGCCGTTACTAACGACGCGAATTTTTTGAAAACCGCCTGTGCCAGATACAAACTGCCGCAACTTAGTTACTATTTCACCGACAGCCAAAAGATTTACAGTCAGCTTGGGGCAAAAATTTCATTTTCACTTGAAAAAATTTCCGAAAATTTAAAGATAGAGCCGCAAATTCTTCACAAGTCGGACGACGATGCTTATCTTACTATGCTTGTGGTTAGAAAACTTTGCGAAATTCTCAAAATGTCGCTTAGAGAACTTATCGACATTTGCCCGTCGGTTAAGTCGAGTACGCAAGACGGAATTACGAAAAAAAGCAACGCTTCGTCTTACAGAGCTTTCAAAAGACTCGCAAAAGAATTGAAGACGGAAAACGGCAATATGAACGGCGTTAAAGTTGCGTTTAGCGAAACTCTCGAAAAGAACGATACCATAAAGACTTGGGCTATGATAAGGGAAGTAGCGAGAAGGGGCGGCGAGTATACCAATCTTGCCGACACTGCAAACGTTTTTGTGAAAGAAAAAGACGCCGATTGCAAACGGCTTCGCTCGGCAATCAACGGCAAGGCTAAAATAGTAGATGAAATCGAGTTTTCAAAGGAGCTGGGATTTGATTTTTCATCATTTGTTTTTGAAAACGTCATACCCAAACGAATGACTAACAAGGTCGGCATTACGCTCGGGGAAATGCTAAAACAACAGGGCATCGATTTGTCGGCAGAGTTTTATAACGATAGCGACGAATAGTGAAACAGCGATTTAAATACATTTAATTGTTTTCTGCTTATTTTCCATTTAATCGATTTCTTAATATGTGGTTGCTTTGCTGAATATTTTTTTGTAAGCAAGTAATGAGCAAACAGAGATTAAATGTTTAAATAGATAAAAACTTAAAACGATAAAAAACCTGCCGAATAGGGCAGGTCTTTTTATATGTCGTTTTTAATTTTAAAAATCAAATGATTTTCAGTAAACTTTTAATACACCAAATAAAGGAAGAAGCTCAAAAAGATGCCTAAACCGACGACAACGAAAATCGTTGCAAATGTAACGGCAATGCCTATTTTTTCGGCTTTCGAAGGCGAAGAGAATTTATACTTCACTTTTTGCTTCTTTTCTTTTTTTGGCTTTTCTGCTTTTACCTTTTCCGCCTTTTCAGGTTTGACTTTTTCGGGCTTCGGAGCTTTTTCTTTCTTTTCTTTTTTTGGCTTTTTTTCAGAGTTCGTTTCCGCAGTCGCGGCTTCCGTCAAAGAAATTTCGGCTTCTAAGGTTTCATTAAGTTTTTCTTTTTCTTTTTTCATAGCTTTCTCCGAAAAAATTATACCATCTTTAATAATGGTAGTCAATATCAAAATTTAGCAATGATTACAAGACGCTATGCAGCGTTTTGTTTTTTTAAAATATAGGCGTTATGCCACTCTTGTCAAAACGATGTTTGCCTAATTGAATAAATAATAAGAGATAAAACACTTTTGGTGAAGTGTTTTGTAAAGAAAGAAGCAAAACACTTGGGGTGATAAAGAGTTTTTGTAAAGAATAATTCGATCGCTTAAACGTTTAGTTGTTTATGCTTAGTCGATTTAACAACAATCTATTAACAGTCGTGGGGTGGCGGCTAAATTCGTAATATGTTGAGCTATAAAAATAATATAAATGCCTTAATATATGCACTTGAATATCTGTGTCTTAATATTAGTGCTTGATAAAAATGCGGGAAGAACGTATAATGACGTAGGGGTGTTGTTTTTACAACGAAAAGTGTCGCTATGGAAAAATACGTGAACGCATTAAAAAAGTCCGCACTTTTTGCGGGAATTGAACAAAATGAGATATTGTCCTTGCTCCATTGCGTCGACGCAAAGGTTTTAAACTACAAAAAAGGCGAGTTTGTGTTGCGGCAAGGCGATGAAATGGTGGATATTGCCCTGTTGCTTGACGGCTCGCTTCATATTCAAAGCGACGATTATTGGGGCAACCGAAGCATATTGGGACACGTTTCGGTCGGCGAGATATTCGGCGAGGCGTATGTTTTGTCGCACGATTCACGCATTCTTAACGACGTCGTTGC
This sequence comes from Bacillota bacterium, assembly GCA_028724485.1. GTDB lineage: Bacteria > Bacillota > Clostridia > Christensenellales > CAG-917 > CAG-917. The sequence continues at coordinate 13,612 of JAQYCY010000084.1, forward strand.
CGTAGAAAACAGCGTCGTTATGTTCATAAATGCAAAAAGAATAATATCCGTTTGCTCGTCGACCTGCGCGTGTCATACTAAAGTCGTGCAAAATATGTTTTTAGTCATATCTGAAAAAAACAAAAAGCTCGTTCAAAAACTCGGACACGTTTGCAAACGCTCTATTAGGGAAAAGTTAAATTCATATTTGTCGCAAGAAGCGAAAAAGCAAAAAAGCCCTAATATCATTATCCCATTCAATCGTCAGCAGCTTGCGGATTTTTTGTCTGTCGATAGAAGCGCAATGTCTAACGAGCTTTGCGAAATGCGTGACGAAGGGCTTATAGAGTTTCGCAAAAACTATTTTCGTTTGCTATGATTAAAGTATTTAAGTTTATGTAAAACGCAAAAAGTATTTAAGTTTATGTAAAACGCAAATCGAAATTTGTGTTTTATTTTTTGCGTTCAATTTATGGTTTTGTGCGAAATCGAATTTTAAAGGCGTGATAATTTGTCGGTAAGCATTTAGCATGGTAAACGTTATTCTAAAATATCAATTTAACATTAGTTTTTTTAAATATCGATTTAATGTTTTTTTTCGTAAAATATAATTAAAATTTTAATTTCGTTGTTTTTACAACCGACTTTTAGACATAAATAATATAGAATGAAGCCAACGAGAAAAAGGAGCGTCTAATTATGACCAAAATAATAGATTTTTCAAAACCGGTAACCGTGACGATAAAAGAATGTGCCGAAGCAAAAGAGATATTAAAACGGGTGGGCTTTAATATGGTTGACAACGCGTTTTTGCAGGCGACTGTGGGCAGAGCGGTATCGATAAACAAAGGAGCAAAAATCAAAAAAATAGCCGTTTCGACGATAGCGCAGGCTTTTGCCGACGAAGGGTTCGAAGTGATAAACGAGGAGGAATAAATGAAAAGAAAAATAATACAAATCGATGAAGAAAAGTGCAATGGTTGCGGAGCGTGCGCAAACGCCTGCCATGAGGGCGCAATCGAAATTATCAACGGTAAAGCAAAACTCACTCGCGACGATTATTGCGACGGCTTTGGCGATTGTCTACCAAGTTGTCCGACGGGTGCGATTACTTTTGTTGAAAGGGAAGCGGCGGCATACGATGAAAGTGCGGTTTTAAAAAACAAGCAAGCAAAAATGCAGGCAAAAATGAAAAGCGGCGTCGCGCTTAATGCCCACCACGAAGGTTGCCCCGGAAAAAAAGCTATGCTTTTGGACTCGGCGTCAAGCGACAATCGCTCGGCAACTTGCCATACGCCGATTTCACGGCTTGGACAGTGGCCTTGCCAAATTAAACTTGTCAATCCGAATGCCGCATATTTAGACGGCGCAAAATTGCTTATTGCTGCCGACTGCGCGGCATACGCTTATGCAAACTTGCACGAAGAATTTATGAAGGGCAAAATTACAATAATCGGTTGCCCTAAACTCGATATGGTTGATTATTCCGAAAAGTTGACCGAAATCATAAAGAACAACGACGTCAAAAGCGTGACGGTTGTCAGAATGGAAGTTCCTTGTTGCGGCGGCATAGAAAATGCGGTCAAAAAGGCTTTGCTGGGCAGCGGAAAGTTTATTCCGTGGCAAGTTACCACCATATCGATAAACGGAAATATTCTTGACTGACGAGCAAAGTTGTTATATAGTTATGTTGTAAAGCATATGTCAATTTAAACTTATGTTAAAATTTGCCAATGCCTAGACTGCGGACATTTATTTGTCGGAGAAAAAACTCACGAAGTATGGTCGATGTGTAATCACTCAAAAAGTTATTTTGAAATATAGGCGGAAAACTATCAGACGTCAAGCGGCAAGCTAGTTTATGATTGAACTATTAGCGACAAATAATAAAAAAACAAGTCGACTACAAAATTAAATTGTCGGCAAAACTGCGTTATGCGCATCAAAAAAATACAAGGAGGAGTGGTGTTATGAAAAAGTACGTATGTGATATTTGCGGCTGGGAATATGACGAAGAAATAGGTTGTGAAGAATTGGGTATTCCTGCCGGAACAAAATTTGAAGATTTGCCTGAAGATTTTGTTTGCCCTTTATGCGGCGTCGGTGCAGATAGTTTTTCCGAAGTCGAATAAATTAAAACCAAAAAGCAAAACAAAAAAAGATGCAGTAGTGCATCTTTTTTTGACGATAAGGAGCGTTTTTTGTCGGTTGACTTTTTAAAGGTTAAGATTTATAATCCTGTTATGGCTCAAAAGAAGATTTTGGAAAGCGGAGAAATGTATCTCGAAACGATATTTCTCTTAAAACAGAAAAACGATTTTGTCAGAAGCGTTGACGTTGTGGCGGAGCTTGGTTATTCTAAGTCAAGCGTTTCGCGCGGAGTAAATTTGCTCAAAGACAGGGGATTTATTACCATTGACGAAAACGGCAAAATCGAATTTACCGAACTCGGACTTAAATACACTCAAAATATTTACGAACGCCACGAGGTGCTTACGGCGTTTTTGGAAAAGTTGGGCGTTTCGTCCGATATTGCCGAAAACGACGCTTGCCGCATCGAACACGTCATAAGCGGCGAAACGCTTGAGGCGATAAAGCGGTTTAATAAAAAATAAATTCACAATTTCGTCCGATTGAAAGGTTTGGCTATTATAGTTTGACGTACAATGTTGTTTATAATAGCCTTATACATAATAAAATGTCCATAGGAACAAACAAAATACCTTGTTTATGGCGAGTGCAACTTAGACGGCATTTTTCAAATAGCCGTGCTTAACCTAAGATAATATTATTTTCACGCTGCGTAAAAAAGAATAAAACGTCGAAAATGTAAAATTTTCAAAAATTAACTATGGTTAAAGCGTTGACATTTTATTCGAGCGGTCATATTATAATTGCAGAAAGAGCGAATAGCTCTTTTAAAAGCGACAGTAGTTCGCATATGCGAACTTGCAAAACAAACTAAAAACAAACTTACTTTGGACTCAAAAATTTAATATAGTCGGTTGCGTCAATCGCTCGCTAATCGATTTTGACTAAACGTATGAGTTTTTTATTTGAGTTGTGGTTCGCATATGCGAACTAAGGAGTTGAATATGACGTATTCCGAACTTAAATATTTAAACGCCGTCGATAAAATGTCTGACGGCAGTGGAGTTAAGCAAATCGAGCTTTCAAAATATCTCGGAGTTTCGACAGTAAGCATTTATAAGGCAATGGCGAGGCTCGAAGAGAAAAATTTGATAGTTCGTGACGAAAAAGGTTTGTATTGTTTGACGGACAAAGCGCGATTTCAGCTTAAAGAATATATGGAATGCGCTAAATGTATCGAAAATATGCTTGTTGAAAAATGCAACAGCTCGAAATCGAAAGCCAAGCGCGACGCAATGGCAGTGACGTGTGCGCTTAGCGATGAAAACAGAAAGTGTTTTTTCAATCTTATGAAGTAGGAGGGCAGAATGATGGCATTAGGAATTGCACCGATTGGCAAAGAAATGGAGATTAAAAGAATTGTACTTGACGAAAAGACGACTAAGCACTTGCTTAATCTCGGTCTTATGGTCGGAAGCAAAGTAACGACGCTTTCGGACGCTAAGGGCGACGTCATACTTAAAGTCAAGGACGGACGACTTGCACTTAATAAAGAACTCGCAATGAGAATATTTGTTGCATAGGAGGTTTATGGAAAAATTACTTAGCAAGTTCACGCCGAAAGAGAGCGGCGTGGTCAAAAAAATTTTGGCGGAAGGTCAAATTAAACGTAGACTTTTCGACATGGGCATTACGCCGGGAGCGCAAATTACTATGCGTAAAGTAGCTCCGCTTGGCGACCCGATTGAAGTTACTATCAGAGGATACGAGCTTACGCTCCGTAAAAAGGAAGCAGAAGCCGTTACAATGGAGGTTTAAATGAGATTTGCATTGGTAGGCAACCCGAATAGCGGAAAAACGACTTTGTTTAACGCTTTGACGGGCAGTACGGCGCACGTCGGCAACTGGCCGGGCGTTACCGTCGATAAGAGAGAGGGCGAATACAAAAAACTTCCCGAAAAAGTCGATATTATAGACTTGCCGGGTATTTACAGCATGAGCCCTTATACGCCTGAAGAAGTTATTTCAAGAGACTTCGTACTTAAAGAAAATCCTGACTGTATCATCAACATAGTCGACTGTACGAACCTTGAAAGAAACCTTTATCTTACGACGCAGTTGTTGGAACTCGATACTCCTGTCGTCGTAGCGCTCAATATGAGCGACGTACTTCAAAAGAATGGCGATAAAATCGATATCGAAGCTCTTGAAAAGGCTATTAGTGTTCCTGTCGTTGCGATAAGTGCGCTTAAAGAAAAAGGCATAGCGGAAGTTATGGAGCGCGGCTACAAGGTGGCAAAGGAGGGAAGAAAAGGTTTTTCACCTGTGGAGGAAAGCGAAATTTCGTCGATTCTCG
>JAQYCY010000085.1:0-7726 GCA_028724485.1 Bacillota bacterium
AACGCAATCGAAAACCTAAAAAACGTTGACACCGTGACCGTAAATCTTTCATTTTGCGTTTCGTTTTTTAAATCATAATTCGATATGAGGCGATATAAAATCGGCTAATGCATTTTTAAATCAACGAACAAATCCAATAAAACACGATAATAAATAAATTGCAACCTTAATAAGTTGCAACTTGCAAAAAGAAAACGACTTAAACGGAATATAAAAAGCGACTTAAAGTCGCTTTTATTTTTTTGCCTAATCGATTTTGGATATCCAAACTTTGCCGAAACTCTATAAATTCAAACTATTCAAAAACTTTACCCTTGCTTATTTTTAAATTAGTTTAGTTTAATAATCAGTTATTTAATAAATCGGCTTATTTAATAATTAGTTTAATTCTAAAATTAGCCTATTTAATAATCAGTTTGCCTTTAATGCGTTTTCTATGATTTTGTCTATCTCCGCTTCGCTGAGCTCGCAGGTTTTAAGAGCCGCCTCTTTAACGGTGAGGTCGTTTTCAAAAGCATAATGCACAAGGTTTGCGGCTTTCTCATAGCCGATATACGGTGAAAACGCCGTTGCGAGCATAAGACCCGAATGAAGATATTCGGTCATCTTTTTTTCGTTCGGCTTTATGCCATTTACGCAGTGCTTAGAAAAACTTCCTATTGCCTGAGTCAAAAGTTTTATCGATTCGTTTATCTTGAATGCGATAACGGGCATAAAGACGTTCAGTTCGAAATTGCCCTGACTTGCGGCAAAAGAAATCGTAGCGTCGTTGCCGAGCACTTCGCAAGCCACCATAGTGAGCGCTTCGCACTGCGTAGGATTTACTTTTCCCGGCATAATCGAACTGCCCGGTTCGTTTGCAGGAATGGTTATTTCGCCGATTCCGCATCTCGGGCCGCTTGACAGCCATCTTACGTCGTTTGCTATCTTCATAGCCGAACACGCAAGATTCTTCAAAGCACCGTGATAAAGCACCAAAGCGTCCTTAAACGCCAATCCGTGATACTTATTGTCGGTTTCAAAAAGACATTCGCCCAAATATTCTCCTAAGTGTTGAACGGCAATATTTGCGTAACCTTCGGGCGTATTAAGTCCGGACCCGACGGCAGTTCCGCCAAGCGGCATAACTCTGACTGCTTCGAGTGCATTTTCAATTGCAAATCTTGCCTCTTCTATCGCCCTTCGCCAAGCCGAGATTTCAGCCGAAAACGAAATAGGCGTTGCGTCCTGAAGATGCGTTCTGCCCGTTTTGACAATTTTATCGTATTTCTTTTCAAGCGACTTAAACTCATCAATCAGTTCGCCGAGTTTACAGATAAGTTCCTCGCTCATCATAAGCGTCATGACGTGAATAGCAGTAGGAAAAACGTCGTTCGTGCTTTGACTCATATTGCAATCGTCGTTCGGATGCGTTCCGCTTAAATGCGCAAGCACCTCGTTGACGTTCATATTGGTTTGCGTCCCTGAGCCTGTTTGGAAAACCACAAGCGGAAAAGAATCTTCATAACCGCCCTTCAAAATCTTGTCGCAGGCAATCATAATCGCGTCGCGCTTTTCTTTTGAAAGTTTTCCGCACTCTTCGTTCGCCAAGGCGCACGCTCTTTTGACAATGACGATTGCCTTAACAAGTTCGTACGGCATCTTTTCGCCTATGACGAAATTGTGACGGCTTCTTTCGGTTTGCGCACCCCACAACTTGTCCGACGGAACTTTAACTTCGCCCAAACTGTCATGTTCTATTCTGAAATCGTTATTCTGCATAAGTCCTAAAAAACTCCAACATATTATTTGTCACAAACTCCGACTCTTCCCAATGCGGCTGAATTATCGGATAAACGTGTTCGAGCTTATGACTTGTTCCTACAAGGTCGTTAAGCTCGTGCTCTATTCCGCGTTTTGTCAATTCTTTATCGAAACCGAGAACTTGTCCGCGCATAAAATCGCCCTTGCCCGTTGCAAGGAATATAGGCGGAAATTTTTCGAGTTTTGCGTTCTTTATCGTAGCGAGCGGCAAAAACTCATTCTTTTTGTAACTCTTTCCAAAAAACTCTTTAAGCAAAAATCTGACAGGTGAAATGTTAATTTTCTTTCTGTAAAAATCAACGTCGAAAACGCCGCAAGTGTATCCGACCGCTTTGAAATTTAAATTCGTCTTCATTTGAAGTTTGTTTTGAAGTTCTTCGTCTGCGATGACGGCGTTTGACATTGCGCAAAGATGAGCACCTGCGCTGTCGCCTGTCAGAAACAAACAATTAAGGTCGAATTTATATTCGTCGGCGTGTTCCTCAACCCATTTATATGCGCTGAACAAATCGTTTAAATTGTTAGGAAAGCGGCCGCCCTTAAACAGCAAACGATAACTTATGCTGACAACTTTAAAGCCCTTTGCCGCAATTTCCATTCCGTAATATTTGTTTATGTCTTTTGTGCCGTAAAACCAGCAACCGCCGTGAACGTCGATAATCGTCGGCAAAAGTTCGTTTTCGCTACCCGTCGGATAATAAACGTCGAGTTTGTTGTAAAGCTCGTCGGCATCAGCATAATTCACGTCTAAAATCGTTTCGACGTTTTCCGGCGGATTCTGACTTGCAATTCGCTCGCCGTCGTGAACGGTAAGCCACGCACAGAATTTATCGATAAGTTTTTTCCAAAGTCCCATAATCGCTCCTTATATGCCATAGTATACAAAAAAAACCGTCTTCTGTCAATTTCAGCGTAAGACGCAAAAAACTCTGCCTTAAATAAAGCAGAGTTTTATTTTTATTCGAGTTCGAATGCACCCGTATAAAGCTGATAATATTTGCCCTTCATTGCGATGAGCTGTTCGTGGTTTCCGCGTTCGATGATTTCACCGTGTTCGAGAACCAAAATCATATCCGCATTGCGAACGGTCGAGAGCCTATGCGCTATTATGAAAACGGTTCTATCTTTCATAAGGTTGTTAAGTCCTTGTTCGATGAGTTTTTCCGTTCTCATATCTATTGACGAAGTAGCTTCGTCGAGAATCAAAACAGGCGGATTTGCAATAAGCGCGCGCGCTATCGACAAAAGCTGTCTTTGACCTTGCGAAAGATTGCTTCCGTCGGCGGTCAACATAGTGCTATACCCATCAGGCAAATGCAATATGAAATAATCGGCGTTTGCAAGTTTTGACGCTTCTATAACTTCTTCGTCTGTCGCGTCGAGCTTACCGTAACGGATATTATCCATAACCGTACCCGTAAACAAGTGCGTGTCCTGCAAAACCATAGAAAGCGAATGACGCAAATCGTCCTTTTTGATTTTGTTGATATTTATGCCGTCGTATCTGATTTTTCCGTCAGGAACGTCATAAAAACGATTGATAAGATTGGTTATTGTCGTTTTACCTGCGCCCGTAGAGCCGACTAACGCCACTTTTTGTCCGTCGTGCGCAAAAAGGTCGATGTCTTTCAAAACGATTTTTTCAGGAACGTATCCGAACGTTACGTCGTCGAATTGAACTTCGCCGTTGAGTTTTGCAAGCGTTGTCGTTCCAAGCTCCTTGTGCGGATGCTTCCATGCCCATACGCCTGTTCTTTCGGCGCATTCCGTCAAAGTTCCGTCGGCGTTTTCGATTACGTTTACAAGCGTAACGTAACCTTCGTCCTTTTCAACTTCCTGATCTAACAATTCGAATATTCTGCTCGCGCCCGCAAGAGCCATAAGCACGGTATTCGCCTGTTGCGCCATTTGCGAAATAGGCGTGCCGAATTGTCTCGAATAGAGTAAGAACGCAGTCATTTTTCCGAACGTCATTCCGCCGATGCCTGCGACCGCAAACAATGCGCCGAGAACCGCCGTAAGCGCAAAATTGATATACGTTATATTTCCGAGTATAGGCATAAGGACGTTTGCATAGGTGTTAGCGGCTTCGGAAGCCTTGTAAAGCAAACCGTTTACCTTGTCGAAATCGCTCTTTTCAAATTCTTCGTGATTGAAGACTTTGACGACTTTTTGTCCTTCGATATGTTCTTCGATAAAGCCGTTAGTTACGCCGATTTCCTTTTGTTGTGCCATAAAGAACTTGCCGCTCTTTCCGCCGATTTTTCCGACTATGAACACCATAATCAAAATCATAACGACAATTGTCAAAGTAAGAAGCGGATTAAGCACAAGCATAACGACGAAAATCGTAACGATTGTAAGCGTTGACGAAACAAGCGACGGCAAAGCGTTTGCCAAAAGTTCTCTAAGCGTATCCGTATCGTTGGTGTAGCAACTCATTATATCGCCGTGCGCGTGCGTATCAAAATACCTGATAGGCAATTTTTGCATATGTTCGAACATATCGTCACGAAGTTTCTGCAAAATCTTTGACGATGCCCAAACGCCGATGCGGTCTGCACCGTAAGTCGATAATGCGCCGACAGCATATATTGCCGCCATTACGCAAATCATTTTTATAAAGTCAACATAGACAATGCCTGCCGTATTCGGAACAGAACCTGCAAGCGGAGCTATATAATTGTCGATAACGACGGTAAGCAATGCCGTGCCGGCAACGTTTGCGCCGACGTTTATAATATAAAGAATAAGTATGCTTATGAACGCCCATTTATAAGGCACCATAAGTTTCAACACCCTTTTGAAAATGCCAAACATATTTTTGCGTTTAAGGCGTCCCAAATGCTTTTTGCGTTGCTTTTCGGTCATATTTTCGAGCGTAGCAGAATTGTCCGCTCCGTTAGGCTTTCCGTCACCGAGCGGGGCATTCGGCGTTGTAGCTAGCTCGTTATCGATGCCGCCGTCCGCGATAAGATTTTTATCTTCCAAAGGTTGGGTAGTAAATTTCTTTTTCATTATTCAGCCACCCCCTGTTTTTGCAATTCGTATACTTCCTGATAAATCTCGCTCGATTTAAGAAGTTCGTCATGTGTTCCGACGTCCGTGATTTCGCCATCGCTTAAAACTATAATTCTGTCAGCGTCCAAAACGCTGGTTATGCGTTGAGCGATTATAAACACGGTTATGTCTTTAAAGCTGTCACGGAGCGCTTCACGAATTTTCTTGTCGGTTGCGGTATCTACTGCCGACGTACTATCGTCCAAAATCATAATTTTAGGATTTTTAAGCAAAGCTCTTGCTATGCAAAGACGTTGTTTCTGACCGCCCGAAACGTTGACGCCGCCCTGACCGAGTTCAGTGTCGTAGCCTTTCGGGAAAGATTCGATAAAATCGTGAGCCTGCGCCGCTTTCGTGGCTTTTATGATTTCTTCGTCGGTAGCTTCGCTGTTGCCCCATTTAAGGTTTTCTTTGATAGTGCCGCTGAAAAGCACGTTTTTTTGCAAAACCATAGCGACGCTGTCACGAAGATTTTCAAGCGTGTATTCTCTTACGTCTCTGCCGCCGACCTTAACCGAACCGCTCGTCACGTCGTAAAGTCTCGGAATAAGCTGAACGAGCGTAGATTTCGACGAACCCGTTCCGCCGATAATGCCTATAACTTCGCCCGATTCTATTTTAAGATTTGTCTTTTTAAGGTTAAGATTCTCAAGGTTTTTGCTGTAACTGAATTCAACGTCGTCGAACTCAACCGAGCCGTTTTCGACTTTAAGATTCGGGTCTGCCCCTTCGTCGGTTATATCGATTTTTTCGTCGAATATCTCAACGATACGACTTGCCGAAGCTCTCGACATAACAACCATAATAAGAATAAAGCCTATCATCATAAGCGACATCAAAATTTGAATGATATACGAAATAAACGCCGTAAGGTCGCCGTAATACATTTCGCCCCTTATGATTTTATTGCCGCCGAAATAGGTGACCAAAACCATACAAGCATACATTATGACTTGCATAATAGGCATTGCTATAACTATGATTTTTTCCGCCTTATATTGGAGTGCCTGACAAGACGACGAAACTTTTTTGAATTTGTCCGTTTCAAACTTTTCGCGGACAAAGGATTTTACTACTCTTATACCCGTAAGGTTTTCTTGAGTGGTAATGTTGAGTTCGTCGTATTTTTTTAGCATCTTGAAAAATCTCGGAAAGCCGACGACGCCAAGCACTATGAGCGTTACAATCAAAATCGGTAATGCGCCGAGGAATATCAGCGACAATTCAGCGTCGATGCTTATCGACATCAAAATTGCAAGTATAAGCATAACCGGCGCGCGGAAAAACACCCTGATTAACATCATATAGGTTGTTTGCACGTTGGTTACGTCCGTCGTCAATCTCGTGATTAAACTCGCAGTCGTAAACTTATCCATATTGAGGAACGAAAATTCCTGAATTTTGTAAAATTGTCTCTTTCTTAAATTTTTGCCAAATCCCGTTGAAGCCGTTGCCGCAAATTTGCCCGACAACACACCGAAACAAAGCGAGATCAATGCCATTGCCACCATCAATGCGCCGACCGACAAAATAAACGGTATACGCTCGGAGAGAGTAAACAAAGTGAGCGTCGATTTTCCGAATGTTAAGCGCAAAGTGTATTCGCTAAGACCTTCCGCCATTCCTACGTCCATAATCTGAGCCATAAGAAGCGGTATAAAAATCTCAAAAATAACTTCGAGCATTATAAAAATCGGAGACAAAATCGATGGAACTTTATACTCGCCTACGCAAGCGGCAAGCTTCTTTAAAGTATGCGTTTTTTCTCTTTCTTCTTTTTGCATTTTCCACCTATTATTTATCAATATTCTATATAACAAATTATAAAAATTTAGTCAAGCAATAAATAAAATTTGTTAAACGGTAAACATTTTTCACAAAATTGTCTTATAAATCGCAGATGGATTTTTACCATATTTTACTTGCATATTTAGCGAATAATTTTGTGAAAATAATTGACAAAATTATCGCTTTGTGCTAAATTACTTTTAGAAACTTGATAGAGTTTCTTAAAACAGCTAATTTCCCTTCCATTTCTTTAAGAAAAACGACTGACTTCGGTTAGTCGTTTTTCTGTTGTCAAGTTTTGCCTTTTGATTGCCGACTTGCGTCGTTAAGTTTCGCCGCTTAACCGTCAACTTGCGCTGTTAAGTTTCGCCGCTTAACCATCAACTTGCGTTGTTAAGTTTTGCCACTCGACCGTCAACTTGCGTTGTTAAGTTTTGCCATATCGTTTGACATTTTAAAAGCGTTAATTTATATTTTAGCTATGGAAATTATTTTTAACGGTATTACTTATAAATTTGAGAGTTTAAACGATGCGATTGAAAAAGCGGCATTCGAGCATTATCCGCTAACAATAGAAATCGACGGCGCAAAAAAAGTCGTAGCTTCTTTTGACGAAGCAAACGACTATATTTTAAACTTGCCTAAATCGTTTAGTTTTATTTGATATACATTATAATCATTTTTCATTGAAACCGAGTTTTAAAAACAAAACCGCCTATTTGATTGCAAAATAAAAACCTGCGTTGCAGGTTCTTATTTATCGTTATAATTTAGATTGGTAACAGACGTAAAATCCTTCCGCTTACAATAACCATAATCAAGTCGACAATCCACAAAATGAATCCGACACCGATAAGACGGATGATACCTGCAAGAATTTTTCCTTCTGAGAATCTTGTAATCATGCCGAGCAACCAAGCGGTTACAGGAATGATTGCCAAAATGATGCTAACGATTCTTGGTAAACCAAAATAATCTTTTGAACCTTTTGCCATGTTTCATACCTCCATAACTATATTATACTACACCCAAATCAATAAGTAAATACTTAATTTTTGATTTTTGACTTTAAAAA
>JAQYCY010000086.1:0-6119 GCA_028724485.1 Bacillota bacterium
TTTCTAAGCGATTATGCAAAATAAATACCGGCGACAACGATTTGTTCACTTGCACGGCGACCATACAATGCTTTCTCGGCAATTATACAAAATAAAGCATAGAATAAACGCTAAGTAAATTTAACGTAATCGACGGCGGAAAATAAACATAAAAACAGCCGCCATCACGGCTGTTTTACTGTTTTGTTAAAAAAGACTCACGGTTTTTCCGTGAGTCTTTTATTTGTTAGACTTTATTGGTTAGTCTTTAACTATTAAGTTAGCCAAACATTTAATTTACTCTTCGCTATCTCCGTTCGTTTCGGCTTCTTGACCGTTGACGGAGCTTTGTTCGTCTTTGACGTTTTGCTCGACTTCGGCGGCGGATTGAGCGTCAATCGGATTGCCGTTTTCGTCAAGTTCTTCTTCGTCTTCGTGCGGAGTCAACGCTATGCTCATAATACTGCTGTCGTCTTTAAGGCGCATTACTCTGACGCCCTGCGTATCTCTGCCGAACTTTGAAATTTCGTCCGCTTGCATTCTTATTATGATGCCGCCGTCGGTTATAATCATAACGTCCATTTCAGGCGGCAAGACTTTAAGTCCGACAAGTTTGCCCGTCTTTGCGTTGAACACGCCTGCCTTTACGCCCTTGCCCGCTCTGCCTTGAATAGGATAATCTTTATATTCGCTGCGTTTTCCGAAACCGTTTTCGGTTATCGTCAAAATTTCTTCGCCCTCTTTGAGAACCGCTATATCTACGACTTCCTCGCCGTCTTTAAGCGAAATACTCTTTACGCCCATTGCGGTACGACTTGTAGGACGGACGTCCTCTTCGTTAAAGCGAATACAGTTGCCGTTTGTCGAGCCGACCAAAATTTCGTCATGACCGCTCGTGAACGTCGCGCCGATAAGTTCGTCCTGCTCGTTAAACGTGATTGCTATTTTTCCGTTTTTCTTTATCGAACGATATTCTTCGAGCGTAGTCTTTTTGATAAGTCCGAGCTTCGTTCCCAAAAGAAGATAGCCTTCCTGTCCTTCGACAAACGGAAGCATAGTCGTGACTTTTTCTCCCGGATTAAGCTGCAATAAGTTGACCATAGCTCTACCTCTTGCAGTCCTTTGCGCTTCCGGAATTTCGTACGCTTTGAGCGAGAACACTTTGCCGTAATTGGTGAAGAACAACAAATCGTCGTGCGTGTTCGTTGTGTACATACTTTCGACAAAGTCTTCTTCTTTTGCCTTGTGTCCCGTGATGCCCATGCCGCCGCGGTGTTGGCTCTTGTATTCCGCAACAGGAAGACGCTTTACGTAACCTGCGTGCGTAAGAGTAACGACGACGTCCTCTTTTTCGATAAGGTCGGCAATGTCGATATCGCTGTAATCATAGCTTATTTCCGACTTTCTCGGCGTTGCGTATTTGACTTTGATTTCGGTCATTTCTTCGATGATGATTTCTTTTACCGCATCGATAGAACCCAAAATTCTCTTATACTCTGCAATTTCCTTATGCTTTTCTTCAAGCTCTTCCTGAATTTTTTCGACTTCCAAAGAAGTGAGTCTTTGAAGTTTCATTTCAAGAACGGCGTTTGCTTGTTTTTCGCTGAGCAAGAACCTTTCAATAAGTTTTGCTATTGCGTCGTTTTTATCTTTCGATTGCTTAATCGTTTCGACTACTTCGTCGATATTGGCAAGCGCTATCGCCAAACCTTCCAAAATATGCGCGCGCTCTTCCGCTTTTTCAAGGTCGAATTTCGTGCGGCGAATGATGACTTCTTCTTGGTGAGCAATATAACATTCGAGAACTTCTTTTAGGTTGAGTATTTTCGGAACGCCGTCAACCAAAGCAAGAAGTATTATACTGTTTGACACCTGCATTTGCGTTTGCTTGAAAAGTGTGTTCAAAACGACTTGCGCGTTTGCGTCTTTCTTCGTTTCGATGACGATACGCATACCCGTTCTGTCCGTTTCTTCGCTGACGTCGGCAATGCCCTCGATACGCTTATCCCTTACTTGATCGGCAATCGTTTCGATAAGTCTTGCCTTATTGACCTGATAAGGAATTTCCGTAACGATAATTTTGCTCTTGCCGTTCGGCATCTCTTCTATTTCGGTTTTCGACCTTATAATCGCCGAGCCTTTGCCCGTTCTGTAAGCCTTACGAATCGAGCCGCGTCCGAGTACTATTGCGCCCGTCGGATAGTCGGGAGCAGGAATATATTCGATAAGTTCGTCAACCGTCATTTCCGGATTACGCATAAGCGCAATCGTTGCGTCTATGACTTCGCCGAGATTGTGAGGCGGTATGCTTGTTGCCATACCGACTGCAATGCCATCCGAACCGTTGACTAAAAGGTTAGGAAACCTCGACGGCAAAACGGTAGGCTGCATACGCGTGTCGTCAAAGTTAGGATACATATCGACGGTGTTTTTGTCGATGTCTCTTATCATTTCGGCGGCGATTTTGCTGAGCCTTGCTTCGGTATAACGGTATGCCGCAGGCGGATCGCCGTCAACCGAGCCGAAGTTTCCGTGCCCGTCTACAAGCGGACAGCCGATTGAGAAATCTTGCGCAAGTCGAACGAGAGCGTCGTAAACCGAGCTGTCGCCGTGCGGGTGATATTTACCCAAAACGTCACCGACGATAAGCGCGCATTTTCTGAACGGTCTGTCGCTGAACAAATTGAGTTCGTTCATCGAATATAAAATTCTGCGGTGAACGGGTTTAAGTCCGTCACGCGCGTCGGGAATAGCTCTCGATACGTTGACGGCCATAGCATAAGCTATAAACGACTTTTTAAGTTCGCCGTCAATCTCAACGGGTTTGACGTTGGATTTTTCTAAGTCTTCTATATAATTTCTTTCTTTTTCTTGCTTAGCCATTTTTCCCTCCGTTATACGTCAAGATCTTCGACGAGTTTTGCGTTCTCTTCGATAAACTGGCGTCGAAGCTCTGCGTCTTCTCCCATAAGAGTACTGATAATACTGTCCGCTTCGATAGCGTCTTCCATAGTGACTTTCAAAAGCGTTCTCGTTGCAGGGTTCATAGTCGTTTCCCAAAGCTGGTCGGCGTTCATTTCACCAAGACCTTTATAACGCTGAGTGTCCCATTTTATATTGTTTTGTTTCAGTTCGTCCGTATAGTTTTTAAGCGATTCGTCGTCATAGAAATACTTTTCCGTCTTATTCGTCTTAACCTTGTAAAGCGGCGGTTGAGCAATGTAAACGTGACCGTTTTCGATGAGCGGACGCATAAACCTGAAAAAGAACGTCAGCATCAAAATTCTGATGTGCGAGCCGTCAACGTCGGCATCCGTCATACAAATAATTCTGTTGTAACGCAATTTCGATTCGTCGTACTCTTGATGTATTCCGCAACCGAATGCCGTTATCATGGCTTTTATTTCTTCGTTTTCCAAAACTCTGTGAAGTCTTGCCTTTTCGACGTTCAAAATTTTGCCTCTGAGAGGAAGTATTGCCTGAAAACGTCTGTCACGACCTTGCTTTGCCGTTCCGCCTGCGCTGTCGCCCTCGACGAGATATATTTCGCAAAATCTCGGTTCTTTGTCTGTACAGTCGGCAAGTTTACCGGGAAGCGTCGTCGTTTCGAGCGGACTCTTTCTTCTTGCAAGCTCTCTTGCGTTTCTTGCCGCTTCTCTGGCTCTTTGAGCGGTTATCGTCTTCATAATAAGCTCTTTGGCTTCTCTCGGATGTTCTTCGAGATAAGTTCCGAAACCTTCCGTTATCGCTTTAGACACAATCGTTCTGACAGCGCTGTTTCCAAGTTTTGTTTTCGTTTGTCCCTCGAACTGCGGATTGCCGAGTTTTACGGATATAACCGCCGTAATACCTTCACGAGTGTCTTCGCCGCTGAGTTTGTCGTTCTCTTTCAAAATGCCTTGCTTTCTGCCGTAATCGTTTATACATTTTGCAAGCGCGGCTTTAAAGCCCTCGAGGTGCGTGCCGCCCTCCTCGGTGTTTATGTTGTTTGCAAAGGTAAGCACGGTTTCGGAATAGCTGTCGTTGTATTGGAACGCTATTTCCGCTTCGTAACTTTCCTTTACGCCTTTTGTTTCCTCGGTGTAGCTTTTATCGAAATAAATGACTTCGGGAAAAACCGTTTCTTTGTTCTTGTTAAGGCTTTCGACAAACGAAACTATTCCGCCTTCATAACAGAAAAGTTCCGACTTAGGCGGCTCGAGCCTGTTGTCGACAAGTTGAATTTTTAGTCCTTTGTTAAGGTAAGCAAGTTCACGAAGTCTTGCTTTCAACGTATCGAAATTAAATTCGAGCGTTTCGAAAATTTCGCTGTCGGGATAGAACGTGATAGTCGTTCCCGTTTCGGTCGTTTCACCCACAACTTGCAAATCTCTTTGAGGCACACCCCTGTTGAAGATTTGCTTATGAATTTTGCCGTTTTGTCTGACTTCTACTTCAAGCCATTCGGAAAGAGCGTTTACGCATGATACGCCGACTCCGTGAAGTCCGCCCGAAACCTTGTAACCGCCATTGCCAAACTTGCCGCCTGCGTGAAGTTTCGTCAAAACGACTTCGACAGCCGATTTGCCTTCGCTCGGAATGACACCCGTCGGAATGCCTCGTCCGTTGTCCTTGACTTTTATTGCGCCTTCGCTCGTTATTTCGACTGTGATAAACGTACAGTAGCCCGCCAACGCTTCATCGATACTGTTGTCGACTACTTCCGTAACAAGGTGATGCAAACCTCTGACGTCTGTAGAGCCGATATACATACCGGGTCTTTTTCTTACGGGTTCAAGTCCTTCAAGAACCTGAATGTCCGATTCGTTATAGCTGTGTTCTACGCTCATTTTTGCCTCCGCTCGATATTTACGATTTTAAACGTTATTTTTCCGTTTTTATATCCTGTTTATCCACAGGAACTTTACACTTTTGCACTATTTCTAATGTATATTTATATATATTATAATTTTTATATTATATATAGATAAAATGATTATAATAAAAAAAATTTTTTTTCACAACAAAATACGACTCGTTTTTCAAAATATTTTTTATTCTTTCCGATTTTACTATCTCTTTTTATAGTTTTTTGTTATAATTTGTTTCATGGATTCCTTTATAAACCGAATCGAAAATTTTTCAGGTGATAATTTCACGTTTTCGAGCTTTTCTCGGCTCGAACGGTTTTTATTGCAAAAAGGAGACGCGCTATGAGGTTTAAACGCCGTTTTGCCCTTTTTGTTTCGATTTTATTTTTAACTTTTTTGATTTTCACTCTTTCCGCTTGCGACAACAACAATCAATCGTCATCGAAATCTCAATCGCAAAATATGTACGTTTCGGGAAAGATTTTTTGCAAAAATGTCCCCGTTCCTGACGTTTCGATTTTAGTCGACGGCGAATCGGTTTCCTCGAGCAATGAAAGCGGAAGTTTTTATTTGAAAAACTTGAAAAAAAACTCGGAAATTTCTTTTGCTCTTCAAGGCTATTCTTTCATTCCCGACAAAATTGTCGTCATCGCAAGTAAAAGCGATTACGTCATTTCGTGCGTAAATACGACAGCTCCCGACGCCGCATACAGATCAAGCGAACCTTTTGCCGTTGTCATCGGATAGCTAATTTGCCCCAAAACACCGTTTGCACTTATAGCCCGATATGTTAATTTAAAAACTCACGATATATAATCACGCCGCTATCGGCATTATTTTAAATTTTTGATTCAAAACAGCCAATCTGCCGACCCACAAGTCAAAAAGCCGTTATATTGCATTACGCGCCATTATTTGACGGTCAAAATGAAAAAACGACGAATTTCCGTTCCGTCGTTTTTATTTTTCTTTAATTTTATGTGATTAGCTTAATTTTTACGATTTTTTATTCGCGCCTATTTTCGTGTCGCTTTTTCTTTTACGTTTTAGTTTATTGTTAAAATTTTTTTATGGCAATCTGCCTTTGCCGTCGGTTTTTTATTTTTCTTTGTTTTTTATCGGTTATCCGTTTTTACGCTTTTTCCCCTCGTCGATTTTAGCGCCGCTTTTTCTTTTAGTTTGGTTTTATTCTTAAAACTTTTTGCGGCAATATCGCTTCGCAATTTTATTTTCTTATTCCGCCTTACGCTTTACTCATCGCCTTTGATTTACTCGACTTTTTATTTTTCC
>JAQYCY010000087.1:0-5948 GCA_028724485.1 Bacillota bacterium
AGAAGGCGTACCCGGATATGCCGAAACGACTTTTACGCCCGCTTCGTATGCCCCTCTTGCAATCGCCTCATTGCCTAACATCAATTTCATAAGTATCTCCTAAATCTTTCTTAAATCGGTAACACGCTTTGCTTTGCCTTCGTATCTTTTAAGGCTAAGCGGTTCAACGAGTTTTACAATCGCTTCGATTTGTAAAACAGTCTTTAAATTGTGCTTAATTTTTGCTTTCAACGCTTCGAGTTTACCGAAGTTGTCAAGCAAACTTGCGTCTGCAACTTCAACGCTGACTTCAAGTTTATCCATATAATTTTCACGAGTAACGACGATTTCATATTGACCGCCGACTTCCGGAATTTCCATAAGAACGCCTTCGATTTGCGACGGAAATACGTTGACGCCGCGAATAACGAGCATATCGTCCGTTCTACCCTGGAATTTGTCAAGACGTCTTAACGTTCTTCCGCATTTGCAAGTACCCGGAATAATTCTCGTAATATCTTTCGTTCGATAACGCAAAATAGGCATAGCTTCTTTTGAAAGAGCGGTTATTACAAGTTCGCCGTATTCGCCGTCAGGAACGGGTTCAAAGGTTTTAGGGTCGAGAATTTCAATAAGGAAATAATCTTCGTTGACGTGCAATCCGTCTTTTTCAAGGCACTCGCCCGCAACGCCCGGCCCGATGATTTCCGACAAGCCATAGTTATCGGTAGAAATAATGTTGAGCTTCTTTTCGATTTCCTTGTGCATTTCGACGCTCGACGCTTCCGAGCCGAACATACCTACTCTGAGTTTAAAATCTTTCTTTATGTCGTAACCTAATTTCTCTATCATTTCACCGATATAAAGAGCATATGAAGGAGTCGCAATTAAGACTGTAGCGCCTAAGTCTTTAAGCAACATAACCTGTCTTTCGGTGTTTCCGCTGGAAGCAGGGATAACCGCCGCACCGACTTTTTCCATACCTTGGTGAAGACCGAGTGCACCCGTAAACAAGCCGTATCCGAATGAAATTTGAACAACGTCCTTGCTGGTTACGCCTGCCATTGTTATAAGTCTTGCCATACACTCAGACCACATCTCGAGGTCGTTATTTGTATATGTAACAACGGTCGGCTTTCCGCTTGTGCCGCTGGATGCGTGTATACGCGCAACTTTGTCCATAGGAACGGCGTTAAGCCCAAACGGATAATTGTCACGCAAATCGGTTTTGACAGTAAACGGAATTTTTCTCAAATCGTCCAATGTTTTTATATCGTCAGGTTTAATGCCTGCGTTATCGAACATTTTGGTGTAAAACGGAGAGTTTTCATAAGCGTAACGAACTGCTTTTTGCAACTTTTTTAGTTGCAACGCATTCATTTCTTCTCTCGACATTGTTTCAATTTTTTCATCGTAAAACATTTTTATTTCCTCGATATATGCGTAATTTTCCTACTTATGCGTAATAGTTGATAAGGCAACCTTTAAGAATGATGTCTTTTTCGTCATCCGTCAAAGCGTCCATTTTAAGTTTGAAATCAGTGACTTTGTCGCCCCTAATTAGCATTGCGCCAAATTCCGTTGCGCCGCTCTTAATTTTTTCCGATATGTCTTTAACGACCACGATATCGTTAAGTTGATATTCTTCGTCGGTAAGGAACGGAATCATACCCCAGTTGATAAGGTTTGAGCGATAACGTTTAGTCGCATATTCTCTTGCAAGGTTTGCGACGCCGCCCAAAACTCTTTGACAGCTTGCCGCCTGTTCGCGAGCCGAACCGTCACCCGGTTTATTTGCAAAAATTACGCTTCCATATGAAAGGTCGGTCGTTTCAATGCCGCAAAGTGCCAAAGCCGCTTCAACGTTTTCAACCTCTTTTCCCGACAATATGTCTTTATTTTCTTTGTAAACGTTTTTAGCTCTTTGAACGTATTCAGGCACTTTTCTCGAAAGTGCGAACTCTGCAAGGCGAAGCGGATTGCTTCTGTATGATGACGTTTCACCGGACGGAATAAGTTCGTCGGTCGTTGTAACAGGGTCATTTATGACGGCTACTACTTTCATAGCGAGATTTTGTTTCAAAGGTTCGATATGTGGCCAGTCGGCAATGTTAGGACCGTAAACAAGTTCCGCATCCGGGTCGGCTTTTTTGTAACCGTTATATACTCTGCTTTCGTAAACTTTTTTGTCAAAGTGAAAATCAGGAACGGTTTCATCATAGTCCATACCAAGAGCGGACGTAAGTAAACCGCCGTGAATTGCCGTTGCTGCAATAGAGCGCGCGTCCATCAAAGCAACAGATGCAATCTGCTTTTCCCCCGGTTTGCTTCCTTCTCGCGACATAAAGTTTCTCGTTGTATGTCTTATCGACAAGCCGTTGTTGCAAGGAACGTCGCCGGCCCCGAAACACGGTCCGCAGAAAGCAGGTTTAACGATTGCTCCGCTTTCGACCATTTTTGCAACCGAACCGTTTTTGACAAGTTCAAGCATAATAGGTTGCGAACCCGGATAAAGAGAAAGTCCGAATGCTCCGTTGCCGACCATACCTTTTTTAAGAATTTCGGCAACTGCTTGAAGGTTGTCGTAAGTTCCGCCTGCGAAGCCTGCGACCACACCCTGTGAAACCTTTACCTTTCCGTCAACAATTTTGTCGGTGAGTTTGAAAACAACTTTATCGCCTATTTGTTTTTGTCCTTCTTCTTCCGCTTTTTTCAAAATTTCATACGGATTTTCGATAAGCTCTCTAATCGGATATGCGTTCGACGGATGGAAAGGAAGAGCAATCATCGGTTCTATTTTGTCAAGTTCAACGTAGACCGCGCCGTCGTATTCCGCTCCGTTTTGCGGTTCGATTTTTTTATATTCGTCCTTTCTTCCGTATGCTTCAAGATATTTTTCAACCTTTTCGTCAGTTTTCCAAATAGATGAAAGACACGTCGTTTCCGTCGTCATAACGTCAATCGAATTTCTATATTCAACCGAAAGATTGTCTATGCCGTCGCCGATAAACTCCATAACTTTGTTTTTAACAAAACCCGAAGCAAAAACGTCGCGAATTATGGTGAGTGCAACGTCTTGCGGGCCAACGCCTTTGCGCGGTTTGCCCGTAAGATAAATTGCAACGACTTTCGGACGCTTTATATCATAAGTACGGCATAAGAGTTGTTTGACAAGCTCTGGACCGCCCTCGCCAATCGCCATAGTTCCAAGCGCGCCATAACGAGTGTGCGAGTCGCTGCCCAAAATCATTTTTTCAGGTGCCGCAAACATTTCACGCATATAACTGTGAATGACCGCAAGATTTGCAGGAACGTAAATTCCGCCGTATTTCTTTGCGGCAGAAAGTCCGAACAAATGGTCGTCTTCGTTTATTGTGCCGCCGACAGCGCAAAGGCTGTTATGGCAGTTCGTAAGCACGTAAGGAATAGGAAATTCTTTAAGTCCCGATGCCTTAGCAGTTTGAATTATTCCGACGTAAGTTATGTCGTGCGATGCAAGAGCATCGAATTTGATTTTAAAATTCTCTTCGTCGCCACTATTATGCTTGCTCAAAATGGAATAAGCCATAGTGCGTTTGTACAACTCGCCGCTGCTTGCGTCTTTAATTTGATCTGCCGCAACCAACTTTCCGTTTAAATAATAAACCTTGTCTAAGGTAAGTTTTAACATGGAACAATCCCCTTTATAATGTATAAATATATTTATATAATTTTATAACTTATAAAAAAATTAGTCAATTAAAATAGGAAGCAAAAAGCTATTAAACGGTTTTAGTTTAAAGTTTGATTGACAGCTTAAATATAACGGCGATAGCAGGCTTTCAAAAACCGCTGCGATAACCATGCAGTTACTACATAAATAGCTATTTAAAGGCAAAAAAAAATAAAAATTTAATGCAGACGTCAAAATATTATGATATAATGATTTAAAGTAAGGCGCAAAAGGTTGCGCAAACGGAGAAAACTATGAAATTCAAATTCGATTTCGGAAAACTTAAACTTGCATTGCTTATTTGCGTTATCGTTCTCGCAGTTGCGGCAATCATTATAAATATCCTTTACGTTGCCGGCGTAGGCATTTTGAAAACGACCGTCCCTGCCGTTGCAGGCACGTCGATTGCTTGTAGCGCGCTCATTATGATTTTCGCCTTGCTTATAGCTTTCAACAGTTATTATGAAATTTCAGGCGCTTCGACAAACGAAGACGGCGTAGACGTTTCGTCATCGAGCGAAATGAAATTTTGTATGGGCTTTATCACTGAAAAAATCAATCTTCAAAACGTCACGTTCATTAAGCGCGACGCAAAAAAAGACGAACTCTATCTTCTTTACAGCGAGTCGGAAGTAAAGCAAGGCTCTATAAAGATTATGATTAAAAAGAAGGACAACGCCGCCTTTATCGAAGCTATAAGAAAAGCAAACCCTCAAATTTTACTTTCAGACTTTAACGACGTCGATAAAAACGAGGAAGATACGGACGAAAACAAATAAGCAAAACCACGTCAAACAACATTAGACGTAATATAAATTCAAACTTCTTGGACAACGAAGGATAAATTCAACGCTAATAGCTAACGCGCGATAAACATTACGCAATGAGTATTTTTAAACAAACAACAAACATTCGATAGCCGACATGCAATAAAGCGAAAAAGTATTTTAAAACAACAACGACAATAAGTTTGGCATAAAAAAACAAACGAACGCTCCGCAAAATGCGGAGCGTTTCTTAAAAACCTTTATTCGAACTTCTAACAATCTTCAATAGGTCATTATAAGGTTTGTTTAGCAATTATCTAAATCGCTATATAGACGATAATAAATCTTTAATAATTATTCAAGTAGGCATTAACGTCCAAACCGCCGTTCGGGCATAATTCAATTCCTAAAAGATCATTTGCACACGATAAATTCCTAAATTACCATTATAAGCAAGCATAAAACTAAATGATTTTTTGGCATTATATAAATCCAAAACCATATTTAAATGATTTCAAACTCAACCGATAAATGAATTTTTCGTTATGAAACGAAAAAACGTAGCTTGAATTTATTTAACGATATTAAATTTCAACTACTTTTTATCGTCATCTTTTTTGTCTACATTTCCCATATCACCGAGCAAGAGTCTATCGTATTCTTCTTGAGAAATAACAACCTTTTTAGTTCCGAATTTGGTTTTTGATTTAAGATATCCCAAATCATTCATAGTCTTAATTATAGCTTTTGCAAGCGTGCTTGAAATTCCCAGACGAATTTGGAGTGTATTGCTCGAAATCAATTCACCGCTCATTCCGAGCTTTAACGCTTCGTAAAAACTCGGGTTCGCAAGTATTTCTTCTTGCGTCGGGTCATAGCTGACTTCCCTTATATTTGCATTTAACCTACGTTCTTTTATCACAATTTGTTCCGGCGTGAGTTGTTCTTCTTCACGCATACCGTATTCGGTAGTGTCGACAACCGTCAAAGCGTCGGTGTAGAATTTAAGTTTATTCGTTTTATAATACGATACAAGTTCTACAATTCTTAAAATTACGTAAGAAAGCGACGGCGCAAGTATACTCATAAGTCCGAACGTAAACAAACCTACGACCGTAACAAAGAAATATAATACGAAATAAATGCTGACGTACGACATAATAAGAACTTTTGCGTTGTTTTTCACAGCAGGCATACTCTTTTTAAGCGCAGTGATTATGCCTTCTTCGGGATGGAAAATCAATCGCGGAATCCAACCTGAAAACAGCGTTTGTCTGAGCGATGCCAAAAGCAAGCCGAGCACCAAAATGATTGCAAGTGAGAAGTATTGTAAAATCGCAATCGTCTTAAAAAGCTTCCAAAGTCCATAAGTGAGTCCGAACAACACGCCGAAAATCACCAAATCGATTGGCAAGAAAATCAAAACTTTAATAAACGAATATTTAACCGACCTTCTGAAATTCATTGCAAAATTCGATAAAAAGCCGTAT
>JAQYCY010000088.1:0-2223 GCA_028724485.1 Bacillota bacterium
CGGCGCGTTTATGGACATAAAAATCTGGAAAGCCGCGCTTGCAATTTTTATCGGAAACTTGTTTGCCGCAAGCGTACTCACTTTGCTCACTGCGTTTATTCCTATTAAATACGTGGACATTGTTTTGTGGATATTCTTAGCGCTTGTCGTAGTTTGTCTTGTTGTCTCATTTGTGGTTGCCGTTGTAAAACACAAAAAGAAAAAGGCTGCCGAAGTACAGGTCGTTGAGAACGTGGGCGAGACTTTAAGCGATGAAACGGCAGAGAACATAGGAGCGCAAAGCGTCGAAACGGCTGAAAGCGAAACAAACGAAACGGTCGGAAACGACAATTCTAAGAGCCACTCTCCCGAAGTCGCCGTCGACATCGGACTTGCCGCAAAGTCGGACAGCACGGATAATTGCTAATTCTTAAGTGTAATTAAATAAACAACTTATAGGACATTTAACAACCGACGCTAAAATGCGGAAATAAATTTATCATTCAAAGTAATCTAAAAAGTAATCTAAAAGGCTAACGAATTATCGTTAGCCTTTTAATTTTGGTCTTTAACAATCTAAATAACCGAACTTTAAAATTCGTTTTGATAGATTTAAAATTATGCCTTGCCTGCGCAGCCGAGAACGTCTCTGAGCTTGTGACGTACAAGTTCTTTGATGTTTGCTCTTGCAGGTTTAAGATATTCTCTAGGGTCGAACTTCGACGGATTGTCGTTGAAGAACTTTCTGATTGTTCCGGTCATAGCAAGTCTCAAATCGGAGTCGATATTGATTTTGCAAACCGAAAGTTTTGCAGCTTCTCTCAATTGTTCTTCAGGAACGCCGATAGCGTTTGGCATTTGACCGCCGTTTTCGTTTATCATTTTGACATATTCTTGCGGAACGCTCGATGAGCCGTGCAAAACGATAGGGAAGTTAGGAAGACGTTTTGAAACTTCTTCCAAAATATCGAAACGAAGAGCAGGAGGAACAAGAATTCCTTTTTCGTTCAAGGTGCATTGTTCAGGCTTGAACTTGTATGCGCCGTGGCTTGTGCCGATTGCGATTGCAAGAGAGTCAACGCCTGTTTCTTTGACGAATTCTTCGACTTCTTCAGGGCGAGTATACGAACCGACAGCGTGGCTGACTTCGTCTTCGATGCCTGCAAGAGTTCCGAGTTCGCCTTCGACTACTACACCGTGGTCGTGAGCGTATTCAACGACTTGCTTTGTAAGTTTGATGTTGTCTTTGAACGAGTGAGCCGAACCGTCTATCATAACAGACGTAAAACCGCCGTCAATACACGATTTGCAGGTTTCGAAATCAGGACCGTGGTCAAGGTGCAAAACGACAGGAATTTCAGGACATTCGATAACTGCCGCTTCGACAAGTTTTACAAGGTAGGTGTGGTTTGCATAAGCTCTTGCGCCCTTGCTGACTTGCAAAATGACAGGAGCTTTTTCTTCTTTGCAGGCTTCCGTGATACCTTGGACGATTTCCATATTGTTTACGTTGAAAGCACCGATTGCGTATCCGCCTTCGTATGCTTTTTTGAACATTTCGGTTGATGTAACGAGTGGCATAAAAACCTCCGATAACTTTTTTTCTTTATTTTACCGCAGAATATGAAATAAAACAAACGTTTTGATAAATTTTAACTAAATTGATTAAAATTTTTGCATTGAAGCTGTATTTTAAAAAATGCGTGTCGGGCTATAAGTTCTAAAAAGGACGCAAACGATTGATTTTCGGGCATAGTCAAAGGCATAAATGCACGCGTTTATGGCAACAAATTAAAGTGCTAAAATTCTTAATATCAGTGGACGTCAAGGGGGGGGATTTAAAAGGGCATATGTCAACGTATAAATTTAAATTGAAAACATAATAGTACATATTTTAATGTGTAAATTACAAAACGTGTGAATGCAAATGGCGGAATTACGACGGCGCATATCGTATATTGCGCATATGGCAGAATACCGTAATGACAATAAATAGCAATAGAGATTTAATTAGAGCGGCAAAAGCTAAAATCTTGCAAAAGCGTTGAATTTTGCCACGGATTGATATACAATATAAGTGAAATTAGGAGGCGTTATGTTAATAGACGTAAGACTTGAAAAATTAGCAAAAAACCTTGTCAACTATTCTTGCCGAGTGAAAAAAGGCGAGAAAGTTTGGATTGATTTCAGCGGCGTTGATTATCAGCTTGTCGCTCATATCGTCAGAGAAATTTATGCGGTCGG
>JAQYCY010000089.1:0-3442 GCA_028724485.1 Bacillota bacterium
TTCACGGCGTTGTTTAAGTATCCAAAGAATACGTCTGTGTTCGCTGTCGTCAAGACAGTATTTCCAAGTAGGAATAATCGAAAGCAAACATCCGATTGCAGGCAATATCGAAACGATAAGGAAGAGAATCATCATAAACGATGCGTATTCGCCGACCATTCTCGGAGTGCCGCCGGCGGTGATATAGCTGTTAAGTTCGCTTACTCTCGAATCCGAGAAGCCTACGATTGTGTATGCGATACCCGAAATGATGGTTGCGATACCGCTTTGAAGTTTTGTGACGAAAGTCTGACCGCTAAAAAAGACTGCGTCAGGACGACGATAGTTTTTGTATTCTTCATAGTCGATTGCGCCTGCTATCATAGTCGATTGCAAAACGGTGGTGATTCCGTTTGCCGCCCCTGCGATAAGGAAAAGAATAAAGCAAACGATAAGCCATACAGGGTCGGTGAGCGACGACGGAGCACACAAGAAAACTATGAATATAAGCACAAACGGAATTGTTCCGATAATGTTTGCCCAGTTGTATAGCGTCTTTGTCGAGAACTTCTTTATAAGTTGCGGTGTGAAGCCCATTGCAATAAATTGTCCGATAAACATACCGCCGCCCAAAAGCACCATATAGAACAAAGCGAGTCCTGCGTTTTTGGAGCTGAAATAGTATGTAACAAGCGGCATTGCGGCAAGAGCTATGAGCATCTTGGTGCTGCCGAAAATGCCCGAAACTATGATTTGTCTGAAAGGCTTGTTTTTGAGCGCGATTTTGAAGTTGTCTTTAAGCGAATATCTTTCTTGCGAAGGTTGAATACGTTCCTTGACTTTAAAGCCGAGAGGAATGAAAATTGCCGTTGCGATGACAGCGAATACTGCCGCCGCTATAAGGAAACCGTATTTTTCTGCAACTGCCGCATCGCCGCACTTTTCGGTGAGTAAACCGCCGAGCGCAAGTGCCATAGGTTGAACGGCAAGAAGCGTTACGCCGCCGCCGATACCTGCCGCAATTCTTGCAAGCGACAAAAGTTGGGTTTTGTCTTTTTCCGATTCCGTCATAAGGGAAGTGACGCCCCAAAGCGGAATGTCTGCCATCGTGTAAATCATACCCCAAAGTATGTAGGTGAACGCCGCCCAGAATACGATTGCGCCGTTACTTACTATGCCTTGTCCGTAAAAGCCGAAGTTGGTGAAGCAGGCTATTGTAACAATCATAATAGGGATAGGCATTATCATAAGATAAGGACGGCACTTTCCCCATTTTGTTCTCGTGTAGTCAACGAGAGTTCCCATCATAGGGTCGTTGAAAGCGTCCCAAACACGAGCCGCCGCCATAATAATAGAAACGGTGAGAGCAGGAATAAGGAGCGTAAATTGAAGATAATACGAAAGCGCCGCTCCGATGATGTTGTAAATCATATTTTGACCCGCAAGACCGATTAAATACCAGTTTCTTTCGGAAGCGGTATACGTTTTTAAAGTTTGTTGAGTTTGAGTTTCTTGAACGTTTTCCATATACGCCTCCTATATGCTGAATTTTGCGGCATAGTCGTGCCAATATCTCAAATTGATATTCGTGCTTGAGCCGGTGCCTTTGAATGCTTTGAGCATTTCTTCGTTTTCAACCTTAATCGTAAGGTCTATGACCTTGTAAGGGTCGTTTGAACCCATAAACGATTTTACGGTTTTGTCGTACCATTTGAATGTTCTATCTCCGACCTCAGGGAGATTTTTACTGTCGGTGTGTTTTAACGTAACGGTTTTAAGGGCAGTGCAACCGCTGAAACAGTCGTCGCCGATTTTCGTAACGCCTTTATCAATCGTAATTTCTTTAAGGCTTTCGCATTTGTAGAAAGCAAAACCTTTAAGTTCGTTTAGGGTGTTAGGAAGTATAACCGTTTCAATCTTTTTGCATTTTTCAAACGCTCTGCCTTCGATAGTCTTGATTTTACTGTTTGCGTCAAAGGTGAGAGAAGTGATTTGATTGTTGCTGACGTCGGTATAATTGCCAAAACAATCCTTTGCTTTGAGCTTGCCGTAGCTTGCCGCAAAAGCTCCCGTTCCGATAGCCGTTACGTCATAGGTTTTGCCGCTTTTTGTTGCGGTGGCAGGTATAACTACGTCACCGTTCGTTCTGTCAAGCCACGTCACCAAAGTGACCGACTTTCCGTCTTCGTTTATCGTGTAGCCGAATGCGCCGTCTTTAAAGTCATAGCTTATTGTGTCGTTATTGCAAGCCGACAAAATGCCCGTAAGACACAATATGGCAACGATGACGAAAACAATTTTAAGTTTTCTCATAAATCCTCCCTGAAAATATTAAATTTTCCAATAAAAACAATTTTTAATGAGTTTACAAATTGTTAACAGATTAAATTATAGCAAAATGAAAAAGAATAGGCAATAGCAAATTTTAATTATTGTGTATTATATATATAATATTAAACGCATAATGCAAAAGTGGGGATTTTTTATCTTAAACTATTGTACATTTGCAAAAAAAAAGCACTTTTTTGCTTGTAAACGTCATCGGGCAGAATACAAAAGTCTGCAAGTTGTTGATTTTTGGCGATAAGTGTGCTAAAATCACACAGTATGCTACTTTGCGCGTAGCTTTGGAGGAAGAAAATTTGAAAAAACTTATCATAGGAATGTTGCTTCTCATTCCGATAATCGTAATCTTGGTCGTAAGTTTAACGGCAACGCTCGTAACGGGTGCGTATATTGCCGTTGAGGACGTCAAGATATATATTAAAACCGCAGACGGAAAGGAAACTCCTGCTCCCGAAACTATGATAACTTATTTGTCGGACAAGGGTATGCAGCTTATTGCGATGGTTTATCCTAAGGCAGCGCAGAATAAAGAAGTCGTGTGGTCGGTCGTTTATAATGCGCCTACTGTAGAAGTAGAAGGCGATGAAGAACTCGAAGTCGTTACGGTTGATAAGAACGGTTACGTCAGTTTTAAAAACTTAGGCGAAGCCACCGTCCAAGTTGCGACTTTGGAAGGTAATATAAAAGCGACTATTGAATTGTTTGTTACAAGTAGCGACGTTATGGGACTTTCGCTTGAAAAGGACGATGGACTTAAAAATATTGCGGTAGGCGATAGGGTAAAGGTTACTGCAAAAATAAATCCGTCCGACGCAAAAATCGAACAAAAATATCTTAAGTGGGAAGTTGTTTCGGGTAAGGACTTTGCAGACGTCGACGAAAACGGAATTGTTACGGCTAAGAAAGAAGGCGAAGTCGAACTTAAAGCCTCATTCGTAAATCCGCCTAAGGATTTAGAAGAAGAAAATAAGTTTGCGACCGTAAAATTTACAATCGGCGCAAGAGCTGCAGATAAGGCGTTCGTTGCGTCCGAATATACTTTTGTCGGCGGAAACGAAATTGAAATATCAAGTGTCCTTGCAAACAAAAACACAACGCTTGCAGTAGACCGTTATAC
>JAQYCY010000090.1:0-9690 GCA_028724485.1 Bacillota bacterium
AAACGCAAATAAAGGGTTTAGGCGTTCAAATAAAACTTTAAGCAAGGTTTTGCCGCATTAAGCCGACGATTAAAAGAAAAAATAATCGTAAAAAATCGAAACAAAAAACTTAAAAGGGTGATACAATTATGGAAAATAAACAGTTAAATACAGAAATTGAAGTAGCAGAAATTTTACTTTCAATCAAAGCAGTCTTTTTAAGACCGAGCGAGCCTTTTACTTGGGCAAGCGGAATTAAGTCGCCTATTTATTGCGATAACCGCCTTACGCTCGCTTATCCCTCCAAAAGAAAGTTCATTGAAAACGCAATGGCGGAAATAGTAAAAACGGAGTATCCCGAATGCGAAGCGCTTTACGGCACGTCAACGGCAGGAATTCCGCACGCCGCAATAATGAGCGAAATTTTAGAAATGCCTATGGGATACGTTCGCAGCAGCGAAAAGTCGCACGGCAGAGAGAACAAAATCGAGGGAGCTTCGCCACTCGGCAAGAAAGTCGTTGTGGTAGAAGATTTGATTTCGACGGCAGGCTCGTCAATCGACGTTGTCAATGCGCTTAGAGAAGCAGGCGCAACCGTTCTCGGAATCGTTTCGGTTTTCACCTATGGACTTAAAAAGGGTGCAATAAGACTTGACGAAGCGAGCGTCAAAAACGTTTCGCTTTCAAATCTTGACGCCGTGCTTAAAGTTGCAACGGATGGCGGTTATATCACAGATAGGGAAAAACGAATGTTACTTGCTTTCAGAGAAAATCCGAGCGACGCATCTTGGCAAAACGTCGAATGATTTTCGTTTAACAAAAGGAGTATATTATAAACACTTTCAACGAACTTGCCATTTCGGACGAAATTAAACTTTCGCTTGACGAAATGGGATTTACCGAACCTACGCCGATTCAAGCGGAGGTTATTCCGCTTATGCTAAGCGGCGAAGACGTTCTTGCGCAAGCCCCGACGGGAACGGGCAAAACTTGCGCTTTTGGAATTCCTGTTATAAATGCAGTTGACGTAAACAACTCGCTTGTGCAAAGTCTTGTGCTTTGCCCGACAAGAGAACTTGCAATGCAAATAGAAAGAGAACTAAAAAAAATTGCAAGTCATACGCAAGTAAGAATACTCGCGCTTTTTGGCGGACAAAACATTGAAAGACAAATGGCAGGACTAAGGCGCAAACCGCACGTCGTCGTCGGTACGCCAGGGAGAGTTATCGACCATATCCGCCGTAAAACCTTAAAGCTGCACGGAGTAAACACGCTTGTGCTTGACGAGGCGGACGAAATGCTCGACATGGGTTTTCGCGGCGACATAGACCAAATCGAACAAAAACTTCCGCCAAAAAGGCAAACCGCATTGCTTAGCGCGACGATGGCGAAAGAAATTCTCGAAATTTCAAGAAGTTATCAAATCGACCCCGTCAGCGTTAAGACGACAGTGGGCGAATTTGAAGTCCCCGAAATCGGACAATACTACGTCAAACTTAGCGAAGACAAAAAGTACGAAGCCTTAAAAAGGATTTTAAGGGAAAGGGATTATAAATTTGTTTTAGTATTTTGCAACACAAAAGCAAGGGTAGAGGCGCTTTATGAAAAGCTCGACTCGGACGGCTATCTTTGTGCCGGTTTGCACGGCGATTTGAAACAGCGATTTCGTGACAAGATAATGAAAGCATACAGAGCAAAACAGCTAAACGTGTTGGTTGCAACCGACGTTGCGGCAAGGGGTATAGACGTAGACGGCGTTGAGGCGATTTTCAACTATGACGTGCCGCTTGACGAGGAGTTTTACGTTCATCGTATAGGCAGAACGGCAAGGGCGAACAAAACGGGCGAAGCAATATCGTTTGTGACAAAACGTGATATTTATAGGCTTAATATTTATGAAAAGCTCACAAAAACGCCTATCGAAGAAATGGTGCTTGACGGACTTAGCTTAGGCTTTACGTCAAAGGAAAAAAATCAAGAGCTGTTCAGGGTGTTTTTAAATCTCGGCAGTAAAGATAAAATAGGCGAAGCGGAGCTAAAAAGGTTCGTCGGCTCGAATTCAAAAATAGGAATAGACGAAGTAAAAAACGTACGAATTTGCGACCTATACTCATTTTTTGAGGTAAAGCCCGAATTTATGCAAGACGCCTTATCGCTTAACGGAAGAAAATATTTGGGCAGGTTTATTGCCGTTGAGGCGGCAGGCAAAGAAAAGCAAACGGACAAAACCATAAAAAATTCATACGGCAAGCAAAAAAATGCCGCAAAAAAAGGCGGAAACAAAAAACACGACGGCAAGAAAAAACCGATAAGCGATAAAAACCAAAGTTACAATAAGTCCGAAAAGAGTGTAAAAAACAACGATTTCGACTTTGGAAAAAGAGATTTAACGAGTTCGACAAAAACTAAAAACACAAGCGGCAAAAATAAAAATGCCGCAAAAAACAGCAAAAATGCCGATTATGTTGACAGCGGCAAAAAACGAAACAGCGGCAATAATTCAAATGGCAGCGGCAAAAACACAAGGGGAGCAAAAAACGCAAACGGTGGAAAAAACGCAAACAACGCAAACCTTGGCGGAAAAGCGAAATTCGGAAAAAACGTAAGCGGCGGCAAAAATTCAAAGGGCAAAAGCAATGCAAAAAATAAAAAGCACGACGTAAACAGCCATATTGAAAAACCGAAAAAACGATATTATTTTGACGAAGGATATTGATTTTTGCGGGCGGTCGGCCTATAAAAAGCAGTTATATTTTCGCACTGCTAAGGCAGTATTTGCTCGGTGGCAAGTTATATCGAGTTGCCTTGTTTGCGGCAGTAAAGCGGAAGCAAATATAGTATAACTTTTGCGCTAGCAACAAATATAGCTGTTGATGTGCGGTGTAAATCATATTTAAGACATAAATGTAATCTAAAACAGTTAGTAAATATAATAGCAAACTATGCTCAAATAAGGTTTGAGCGTTAAACAGGAGGAGAGAATATGGAGAAAACTATTAAATCAAAAGTTTTGATGCTTGCAATGGTTTTAATGTTTCTTACGCTTATATTCGGCGTAACGTTTGCGTTTAAAACGGCGGCGTATGCGGACAGCGTGGAGGCAGCGCCTAAGTGTTCCGTAGTCGCGCACGGCGGCGTTATCAACAATATAGCGTCTAAGTGGACAGTCGATTCCGGCAAAGTAGTGAGCATAAAACTTGACGAAAAGAAGTGGGGAAAATACACTTTTGAACATTGGCGTTCGGATGACGGAACGATAATCCCGAAAAAAGAATTTAGGACGCTTGTTGAAAGAGATACGGCGTTTTATCCTGTCTTTAGCGATTTAAAAGGTAACTTTGGCGAATGGAGCGTATATAAAAAAGGCGAGTTTTGTGTAAATGATTCCATTTACGTCAGAGAAGACAAGGCAAAAGGACTTAAAGAGTTCAGGCGCGAAAGGGGTGAGTCAAGCCATTCGTATGATTATACCGAGATTGACAATAACTATCACCTAAAGAGCTGTAGCTTGTGCTCGTACTCCGAAAAAGAGGCACATAACTTCGACGACGGAAAGGTCGTAGTTGAGGCAACGCATACAAAGGAAGGCGAAAAGGCTTTCACTTGCAGAAATTGCGGAGCTGTCAAAACCGAGCCTATTGCAAAAACGACGGAACATACGTTTCCGTATAAACCGCAAGATTCCGATTATGAAATAGTCGAGGAGGCAAAAGACGGAAACGTGGGTAAACGCCGTTTGAAATGTTCCGCAAATGACGGGTATTTGGCTGCCGAGCAAGAATACGTTGTTGCCGAGCTTCCAAAGTCAACGGGAAAAGTTCAACGTTATTTGTTGGAACGCACGTCGGGGTACAGCGGCGGATTAAGTAATGCTCGCATCGAGGAGCATTATATTAGCGATAACGCTCATTATTATGCGGTAACGCGTTCGTCAATCGGAAGTGGTTTTGCCTTACTTTGGTTTGATAAAGGCAAAAACAGTCCCGTTTATATAAAAAGCGGAAAGTTTAGTAGAGCACCGCAAATAAACACTCACGTAGCGCCGACGTTTAATACGAATTCCTATTACGGCTCAAGCGAGTCCGATTATTACGGCATTTTGACTTACGTTGACAGTCATCAAGAGTTTATTGATTTTATCACGCATTGGTCGTACATACATACCTATGACAACGGACGCTCTGTTTCGAATTTTTATTTTGACTCGGCAGCAGGTTATAAATATTACGCAAACTTGTTTAACGATGGCAAAAAAGAACAATTAACGTTAAAAACCGAAAACGTGGATTTCTTTGGTTGGGGAAAGCCGTTGAAAGTCTATGAATATAAATATGGCGGTAAAACGCAAACGATGTACGTTGACGACCGCAACGTTTGTGTAAAATATGGCGACGGCGTAGAAAATGCCGAAATAAAATATTCGGAAGTTGACGCATTCCCGTTTTCCGAGCCGGATAGAACCAAGGTAACGCATTTTAGCTATCATATAACGGACGGATACTGCGGATATTCTTATGACAGCTCCTTTTTCGGAATGACAAGTTATGAAACAAACGATGAAGACCGTATAGCAAAGCACAACACGCCTACTGCAGACAAGGTGTTTAGCCATTGGGAAAAAATGAACCCATATACGAAAAAATGGGAATATTGCACCGACAAAGAAACGTGGACGCCGTCGGTAACGGACGTAACGATGCTCCATGCCGTTTTCAAAGATAAAACGGTGCATATCAAAGTAAACGGCGGATATTTCAAAATAGACGAAGGCTGGTATGATTGGAGCGTAAAACAATATAGCGATGACGACGTGAAATACAACGCCAGAATCAGTCTGTTTGCCGACAGCAAATTGACGCCCGAGGGCAAACAGTTTGCTAGGTTTGTCGACGCTTCGGGCAACACCGTCAGCGGAGTTATTTCTTCTCAAAGCGATGCCGAATACACGGCGATTTATGAAGATAAAACAAGTTATTTTAATGTCGAAGCGGAAAACGGCGTGGTTAAAAAAGACGGCGAAATTTTTACCGGTGGACAGCTCCTTGTGGGCAGTGAAGTGACTTTCACAACCGAAAGCAGCGATGCGACCGCCTATCCTAACTTTTTAGGTTGGTGTGACGTAGGCTGGGTAAACGGCGTAAAAGTTTATACGCTTGTTTCAAAGAATAAAACTTACACAACGACGGTAAGCGACAATAGCTCCGAAAACAGAATAACCGCCGTATGGAGCGACCAAAAAACTCTCCCTGAGTTTAAAATCAACTATCACAGTATTGAAGTTGTCAACGGACTTGTTCGCACGCAATATGACGGAGTTGCCGTATCATACGCACTATCACCGTCTGACAGCACGGTAAGCGCAATCGGCGATCCTTCCGTAAAACGCGAATTGAAAAAATGGACTTTAACAGATGCCAAAGGGGACGGCGCTGTCATAGAGGAACAAGTATATAACGCCCACGGAAACACGTTTTATATAAGCGGCGGCGATGACGGAAAAGGCGGAAAAGGCAAGCCGAGCGGTATGCCGTCCTCACCGACAAATATAAAAATAACCGGATATTTCCCGACGTATTGCGTTCATACTTGTGAAAAGTGCGGCTGTTGCACATTGCCTAGCACCGATACTTCGTGCGATTATAAAAAATGCACCTGTACCGAAACGGACAAAAGCACTCTTATAACCGCAACCGCAAACGACGTGGTAAGTGTAAAAGTTGAGGGCAATGAAAGCGTAAACGGAGCGGCTTATGCGGTAAACGTAGCGCAAAACGCCACAAACGAGTACGTTCAAAACGTTTTGTCGGCAGTTAGCAACTTTGTTGTTGAACAAGTTTACGACGTAGCTCTTGTGGATGCGGACGGCAAACCATACGACTTGCAAAACGGCGAAACCGCAACCGTTACACTTACGGTGGGAACAGACAATGCAAACGCAATAAATGAAGGCGAAATGTTTGTGGCACATATCACTGCAAACGGAGTTGATATATACGGCAACGGCTATATGCCTAACAACGTAAACGCTAAAGACGGAACTGTCACGGTTTCGACAGATGAGTTTTCGCCATTTGTATTGGTATCGCCAAAAAACGTAACGATTTCGTTCGCGGCAAACGGCGGTAACGGTGATATGGCTTCGCAAAGTATAAAAAGCGGAAAGTCGTTTAGTCTTCCGAGCAACAAATTTACCGCGCCAAAAGGCAAAAAGTTTAAAGGTTGGTCGGTAAGTACAGACGGCGAAGCACTTCAAGCAAGTAGCTACGTAATGAATGACGACGTCACCTTGTATGCGGTTTGGGAAGACGCCACAAACGATATTAGCCAAGGCGGATTAAGCGGCGGAGCTATAGCAGGCATCGTTATAAGTGTAGTTATAGTTTTAGGACTTGGCGGATTTGCAATATTTTGGTTTGCCATCAAAAAGAAAACTTTTGCCGATTTAATAGCGGCAATGAAAATTAACAACCGCAAGAGAAGATAGCGGCAAACAGACGGCAGGAGCGACGGTTAAGCAGTTATATTTTCGCCCTATAAGGCTGTATTTGCTCGGCGGCAAGTTATATCGAGTTACTTGCGATAAATCAGATATTTGCCTTGCGGCAAGTTGGGTAAACTTAAAAGCAAACAAACAACTATGATTTGCTTTTAAATCTTCAGCCGCTTAAATAATGCAACTTGACACACTATGCATATAGGGTTATAATTATAACGCTGTAAACAGCACAAGGAGAAAATTATGGACGAAAAGAAAAACGGAGTCGTCGAAAATGTTCAAGATACGGTAGAACAGACAGAAGTTGCCGAAGTAGCAGCAGAGACGGCAACGGCTGAAAATCAAGACGGCGAAGTTAAGAAAAAGAAAAAACTTCCCCCATGGCTGCAAAAAATCGTTGACAAAGTCAACGCAAACGAAGACGTAAGGCAAATGGTTTTGTTTACGTTGTTTAGCTTTATTTGCGGAGCGTCACAGCTTATTATAACTTATTTGTTATCATTGTTAAGATTTGCAGGCGGCGTGCTTGAAGCTAAATTTGCAGGACTTCCTGTCGGAACGATCACCATTTTCGGTTATCCTACCACTGCCGAATTTATCGGTTTCTTAGTCGGTTCGATAGTCGGTCAAGTGCTGACGTTCGTCTTAAACAGAAAAAAGACGTTTAAAGCAACAAACAACATAGTAGTTTCGGTCATTATGTACGTCATACTTGCGTTGTTTATAATCTTTATGCAAACTCTTTTGGGCGGCGCGGTCACGCAAGCGTTGTGGTCGGCAAAACCTGACGCAGACGAATTCCTTAAACTTGTGTTCAATTTGGTCGGACAGCTTGTTGCCGGTATAGCGGCGTTGATTATCAGCTTCCTCGGAAACAAGTTCCTCGTTATGCGCGATTGGGGCAAGAAGAAGAGAGAAAAACAAGCCGCGCAAGTCGAAAACGGAGAAAAGGCAGAAACGCAAAACGGCTCGGCAGACGAACAATAATTGTTAACAGATTTAAACTTATCAAAAGGCCCTTTCGGGCCTTTTGTTTTTGCGTTTTGCAGGAAATATGATATACGTTTTTGCCGTATGCTTTTAGATTTTTTGAAAACTAATAAAAGGCGGATACACGTTTTGCGACATATCATTTGTTTGCTACTAGATATTTAACTAAAAACGATATAAAACCGAAGATAAAGACTTATAAAAAAGTTTAATAAGTTATAATAATTAAATCGATTGCTGTTGATAGCCGCTTTGAATTGTGATAGAATATACACAAGTTTAAGCTGAAGATATGCGTTTAACGCATATAGGCAAGTCTTAAACGGCAACGGAGTGAAATATGAAATCTATAACCGAATTATACAGAATCGGCAGAGGGCCGTCAAGTTCGCACACTATGGGACCGATGAGAGCGGCGGAAATGTTTAAACAGGCTATGCCGATTGCGGATAAATATAAAGTTGTTTTGTATGGTTCGCTTGCATTGACGGGCAAAGGGCACCAAACGGACAAGGCAATTCTCGAAGTGTTGGGCGATAGGGGCGAAGTCGAGTTTAACCCTAACGAAAAACACCTAAAACACCCAAATACCATGCGCCTTTATGCCTACAAGGACGGAAACGAAGTTTTGTCTTGGGAAGTGTTGTCCGTCGGCGGCGGCGCAATTCAGATAGTCGGACAACCTCTTGCGGAAAGCGAAGACGTTTACAGATTGAATACCTTTGATGAAATCAAAGCGTATTGTTATGAAAACGATATTACGCTTGCAGAATATGTTTATATGGTTGAGCCGTATATAAAACCTTTTCTCAAAAAGGTTTGGCAGTCTATGCGTGAATCCATTTTAAGGGGAGTAAAGGCAACCGGCGTGTTAGAAGGCGGACTTGACGTCGCAAGAAAAGCGAAAAGATTCTTTTTGGAACAAAAACCCGACGAGCTTCCCGAAACGAAAGAAAGCCGAATAATTTGCGCATATGCGTTTGCCGTTGCGGAAGAAAATGCAGGCGGCGGAATTATCGTGACTGCTCCGACGTGCGGTAGTTGCGGCGTAGTTCCGAGCGTGCTTAAATATATGCAGGAGCGACATAAACTTTCCGACGATGAAATCATTGACGCTTTGGCTGTTGCGGGACTTATCGGAAACATAATCAAAACCAATGCGTCTATAAGCGGCGCCGAATGTGGTTGCCAAGCCGAGATAGGCTCTGCTTGTTCTATGGCGGCGGCAGCGGTAGCGCAACTGCTGAATATGGGTATCGAGCAAATCGAATATGCGGCGGAAGCAGGCATGGAACACCACTTAGGACTTACGTGCGACCCTGTTTGCGGACTTGTGCAAATTCCGTGCATCGAGCGTAATGCCGTTGCGGCTATGATGGCTATGACAGCCGTAAATTTTGCCACGTTTTTGACAGTGACAAGAAAAGTATCTTTTGACACTATCGTGCAGACAATGTACGAAACGGGCAAGGACTTGCCGAGTGGGTACAGAGAAACGGCAAAGGGCGGACTAGCAAAAAATTTCAAACTGAAACACAAATCGCCGAGCGTTAAAATTGCGGAAAAACCCAAGAACTAATTAAAACGGCATTTACAAAATTTGTGAATAAAATTGATAGAATCTGTTGACGGACTTTTTTTATAGGTGTACAATATAAAAAAGGAGTTAAGTATGAATAAACAGTTTAAGGATTCCATAAATCAATCGTATGAAGAAGCCATAAAGGCGATGGAAGAAGGACAATCGATAAAAGTCATCAGGTTGTCGCTTCTCGAATGCGCCGCAAGGCTTGAAGCGGTTGCAAAGATAGAGTTTGTCGAACGCACAAAACTTAATGCGCTCGGTTTTAAACTCTTGGGCGTTGCCCAGAAGCTGGGTAGCGGAGCGATGGACGTATGTAAAGCGTACGAGTTTTTGACAGGAGTAAAACTCGAAGCTAAAAAGCCTAAAACGGAATCTCCTAAAATCGATATCGAAGACGAGCTTGCGGCGTTAGCAAAAATCGATTTTGGCAAAAAGCCGAACGGTGTGGAAAATCCCGTCGGTGAAGAAACAATAGATGACGAACAGGTTTTTTCGGCGCAAGAGAGCGTAGACGCGGAAGAAACGGAGCAAGAGAGCAGTCAAGAGCAAGCGGAAGATACGACTTTCGGATTTTCAAAAGTAAAACCTAATAAAAGTTCAAACGAGCTTAGGGCGACGACGCTTGCCGAATACGTCGGAC
>JAQYCY010000091.1:0-2187 GCA_028724485.1 Bacillota bacterium
GTTTTGACGCTAATACAACCTCGGCAAAATTTATAAATCCATACAGACGTGCAAGCAAGCCGTATGTCCGACGTTGCAGAACAACAAAATATACAAATGCCGACGGCGGGGCCAATCTTTAAATCTTGTATGTTTTGCGGCAAAGCGTGGGTATTACTAATTTTTAGCCCGAAAGCATAATGCAAATGCAAATCACATCGAAACAATATTATTAAAGGCGCAACGATTTATATCGGCAAATGATTATATTCACAAAATAAAATATCTGCATATTGGCACCGATAAACAGTAGAATTCCAATGTAAAAACGTGCTAATATGTAGATATGATAATTCACGCTTTTGAACCGTTTGTAAATTCCGACTCCGAAATTTTAATTTTGGGTAGCTTCCCCAGCGTAAAATCAAGGGAAGAGAATTTTTATTACGGCAACAAATTGAATAGGTTTTGGAAAACTCTCGCCGAGATTTATGGCGAAAAGATTTGCGAAACCGTCGAAGAAAAAAAGTGTTTTCTGACAAGGCACAAAATTGCGCTTTGGGACGTGGTCACAAGTTGCGAAATTGTAGGCTCTCTCGACGCTAATATTAAAAATCCAACCGTATGCGATATGACGCAAATTTTTAAGGTTGCAAACGTGAAGAAAATTTTAATCAACGGCGGAACTGCAAAAAAATTATTCAAAAAAGCATATCCGCTGTTAAACAAAATTTGTTTTTATCTTCCGTCCACAAGTCCCGCTAACGTTCGCTTCGATTTCAAACAATGGAAAAAGGCATTGCTTGCCACGCCACCGACAGCGAACGACTTTTAATTTTATTTTTCCGATTATAGTAAGCAAATTTAATATGCAGCAAGTTTTTATTTAACCTCGACTTCCCCGCAAAATATCGTTTTTTAACATTTTAAAAAATATTTATGCTTTTTTATGCAAACTTTATCGACAACTTGATTTAAAAAACGTATTGCAAGTTGTTATGGCGATTTTAGCACTTACCCATTTACCGCTTGCCTATTTTTAATATATAACGATTTTGTTTGGCAAAATCCACGCAAAACTTATCGGATAGTTGTTATGGTAATTTTAGCACTTGCCCATTTGCCGCTTGCCTAATTTTAATATATAACGATTTTGTTTGGCAAAATCCATGCAAAACTTAACCTATGGTAGCGTTAATTTTTTCATTTATCCGTTGACATTTGCTTTTTTCGGATATAAAATTTATATACCCTATTGGGGTATGCAAAAAAATTCTAACTACCCTACGACAAAAGGAACTAATATGGAAAACTGCAACAAAACATGCTCTTGCTGTGAGAGAACAAAAAACACTCCGAGAAGCGAGGAAGAATTGAAAGCCTTAAACGACCGTCTTAATCGCATTATCGGGCAACTTGGCGGCATAAAAAATATGATAAACGAAAATCGTTATTGCGGCGACGTTTTAATTCAGCTTTCCGCTGCGGAAAACGCCTTGCAAAATCTCGGATATATGATTTTTAAAAATCACCTTGAAACGTGTGTTGTCGAAAGCATAAAAGAAGGAAATTCGGAGATTTTAGCGGAAGTGATTGAACTTATGAAAAAACTAAAATAATAATATTGTTGCCACGTCGCATTGCAACGCCGTTAGAAGGTTGCGATTTTAAGTCAAACGCAACGCTATTTCTTCGTAAAAATTTTATAAAATGCAAATTTGCTTTGCACAAAAGGATAATATGGAAAAACTTCGTTTCAACGTTTACGGAATGACTTGCTCTGCTTGTAGCGCAAGGGTCGAAAAAGTCGTGGGGCACGTCGACGGCGTTAAAAGCGTTGCCGTCAATCTGCTGACAAACTCTATGGTTGTCGAATTCGATGCCCCTGCCGACGAAAAAACCATTGAAAAAGCAGTCAGCGATGCCGGATATAAGGCGGAGAGCGCGAACAACTCAAAAAAGGAAAAACTCAGCCCGACCGTCAAATTATTAATCAGGTTTGTCGTGTCACTTGCCCTTTTAATTCCGCTTATGTACGTTTCTATGGGCGCTGTTATGTTCGACTTCCCTATGACGAAAAGCTTTATGTCAAAACCTTTTGCCATAGCTTGGTACGAACTTGCCTTCGCTCTTATCATAATGGTTGTCAACGGGAAATTCTTTATAAACGGAACGAAAAGCCTGTTCCACGGCGCGCCTAATATGGAC
>JAQYCY010000092.1:0-2672 GCA_028724485.1 Bacillota bacterium
CCGGCGGAATGGTTTTGTATAACGCCGCCGTTATAGGTTGCAATCCGGGCGCATTGCTTTTTTCAAAGCCTATCGATTCGCTTGCCGCGGCAGGCGCAATCTTGGCGTCGGTCTGGACTTCAAACAACATTCCGACCGTTGACGGTTTGGGCGACGAGTTTTTAAATTACGTCAAGGACGGAATGACAATCGAAATTAAATCGGACGGCACGGTCGTTGTGAACGACTGACAAATCGTCGGCGATTAAAGCCGACATAAGCGGCAATGCTTAAACGCTTACGCATATAATAAGCATAATTAAACATTTAAAAAGCAGGGCAATACGCCTTGCTTTTTTATGTCGTAAATTTCCAATAAATAACAAATTGCCTATTGAAACGATAAATATTTTTTGGTATAATTTTATAAAATAGATAAGGGGGAAATCTATTATGAAACTTTCGTTTTTCGGAGCTGCTCATCAGGTCACGGGAAGCTGCTATATGCTTGAAGTAGGCGGCAAAAAAGTCCTTATTGACTGCGGAATGGAGCAAGGTCCACAAATTTTTGAACAACAAGCGTTTGCTATGGCTCCGTCGGACGTATATTGCGTATTTTTGACTCACGCTCATATCGACCACAGCGGACTTCTCCCATTGCTTACTAAGTTGGGTTTTGATGGCAAAATTTACACAACCTCTGCAACAAAAAATCTTTGCGATATTATGCTTCGCGACGCGGCGCACATTCAGGAATCCGAAGCCGAATGGAAGAACCGTAAAGGGCAACGTGCCAAAAACGAACCGTATGAACCGCTTTATACCATAGAAGATGCCGAAGAATGTATGAAACATTTTGTCGGATTCGAGTATGGCAAAGAAGAAGTCATTGACGAAAACATAAGCGTCAGATTTTTGGACGCAGGGCACTTGCTCGGCTCGGCTCACGTTGAAATCGTTGCAAAAGAGGGCAACCAAACAAGAAAGATTGTTTTTTCAGGCGATATAGGCAACGTCGGCGTTCCGCTTTTGAACCATTATACGCCGATTGAAGACGCTGACTACGTCGTTATGGAATCTACTTACGGTGACCGTGACCACGAAGAAGTTTTAGACCCTGTAAAAGATTTTGCGAAAATTATTCAAGAAACGTTCGATAAAGGCGGCAACGTCGTTATTCCGTGTTTTGCAGTCGGTCGTACGCAAGAACTTTTGTATTATTTAAGACAAATTAAAGAAGAAGAATTAGTTACGGGACATAACGGCTACAAGATTTTTCTTGACAGTCCGCTTGCGATAAACGCAACGAATATCTTCCTCGATATGGGCAAGGAATATTACAACGACGAGGCAGACGCTCTTATTAGCAAGGGCATAAACCCGATAGGCGTAAAGGACTTGCATTACAGCATAACCAGCGAAGATTCAAAAATGATAAACGAAGAGGTAAGTCCTTGTATTATTATTTCTGCATCGGGTATGTGCGAGGCAGGCAGAATCAGACACCATCTTAAACATAATTTATGGAAACCTAACAGCACGATTTTGTTTGTCGGTTTCCAAGTGCCGGGAACGCTCGGTCACTCTATTTTGACCGGAGCGCGAAAGGTTACGCTTTTTCAGGAAACTATTGCGGTTGACGCTCAAATTAAAAAACTTCAAAACATATCCGCTCACGCAGGGCGAAGCGATTTGCTCGGCTTTTTATCGCATTTAAAAACTGCGCCAAATCACGTATTCATTACGCACGGCGACGATAGAGTGAGTGAGATGTTTGCTGAAAAAGTTCACGATACCTATGGCTTTAAATCGACCGCTCCGTATTACGGTGAAGTTTATGATTTGCTTAATGGCGAGAAAATTCAAAACGGTCACAAAAAAGTCAGAAAAGAAAAGAAAGTGGCAACAAGGAAAATGGGTGCATACGATAAAGTGTTGGAAGCTCTCGAAAGGCTGCAGAACGTTGCGGCTAAAAATCAAGGTAAAGCGAATCATTATCTTGAAAAACTTGCTAAACAAATCGACGAAATTTCTAACAGATGGGATTAAAAGAAGGCGCTTATGACAGAAGCTGAACTCAGAGAAAAAATATTTAGCGACGAAGTAAATTACAATCATTCGCTCATAAATGCGGCGGAACTTATCAGTAAAACGGACACTAAGCTATTGTTGCTTTCAGGCCCGAGTTGCGCGGGGAAAACCACCACGTCAAAAAGACTGCAGGCGAATTT
Organism: Bacillota bacterium; assembly: GCA_028724485.1. Lineage (GTDB taxonomy): Bacteria > Bacillota > Clostridia > Christensenellales > CAG-917 > CAG-917. The sequence goes on from JAQYCY010000092.1 coordinate 2,211, forward strand.
GGTAAAGCGTGGAAAGGGTATAAGCGTCATTTCGCTCGACGACTTCTATTTGGGACCTGAAAAATCGCCTAAAACACCTGATGGCAAACCCGATTTTGAATCGATTTACGCATTGGACCTGCCGTACATTCAGGAATGTTTTTCCGACCTTGTGAAAGGCAAAACCGTAAAAACACCGACGTTTGACTTTAACTTGCACGGCAGGACAGACGAATATCACGAAATGAAGTTGGGCGACGGCGATATTTGCATCGTCGAAGGTTTGCACGCCTTAAATCCGCTTATAACCGCTGATTTAATCGAACCTAAATATATCTTTAAAATCTTTTTGGAATCGTATAAAAACAGTGATTCGCCCGAAAAGACAAGAATTTTGAGAAGGCTCGTTCGCGATTATCATTATCGTTCGAGCGACGCAAACCGCACGTTTGAAATGTGGGACAACGTAGTTTCGAGCGAACT
>JAQYCY010000093.1:0-2368 GCA_028724485.1 Bacillota bacterium
CGGATTTAAAACCGAAGGACGACGCAAGAACTATTACCCCGACAACAGCGACGCTCTCATAATGTGGCTTAGATTTTAACACAAATAAATTGTTTTTAAACACCATACAACTTGTTTAAGAAGTAGCGAATAAGTTGCTTAAAGCGGCATATAACTTATTTAAACTAAATATCATTTAACGCTAATAAAAATAATTTTTAAAAATAATGATACGTTATAACAAAACTGCCCTTCGATTCATACATTGTACGGATCGGAGGGCTTTATTATTTTAAATTTTTTGCGTTACGGAAACGGAAAGGACGTGGTTTTTTTGCACGGCTGGGGCGGAAGCATACAAAGTTTTGACTTTGTTGCGAAGAAATTGAAAGGGGTTCGAGTGACTCTTCTCGATTTAAGCGGTTTCGGAAACAGTCCCGAACCTAAGTCGGCAATAGGCGTACCCGAATATGCCGACGAGGTAGTAAAGACATTAAACAAACTGAAAATAGTAGACGCAGTATTTGTCGGACATTCGTTCGGTGGAAGAGTGGCTATCGAAATTGCCGCAAAAAAACCGTATCTTGTGAACAAACTGGTCTTGATTGACAGCGCAGGACTTAAACCGCGTCGAAAGCCGTCGTATTATTTCAAAGTCGTCTGTCACAAAATACTTAAAAAATTCAACAAAAAAGGACTAAACGGCTCTATGGATTACGCCGTGCTTAGTCCTGTTATGAAAAGGTGTTTTATAAAGATTGTAAATTACGACCAAACGCCGTTGCTAAAATCGATAACTTGCCCGACGGCGATTTTTTGGGGAAAGGACGATGCCGAAACGCCGCCGTATATGGCGAGAAAATTTAAGCGCAAAATCAAAGACAGCGCGCTTTTTTGGCTTAACGGCGGACACTTTTCGTATATGGACGATTTTGGCGGTTTTTTGCCGATTTTTACGGCTTTTGTCTGTCAGGAATAATCCTCGTTTTGACGCATTTATTTATGTAAGGGGGAAATTATGAGATACCTTACTGCCTCGCTGTTACTTGTTTTAGGCGTTGTTTCGTTTGCCTTTTTGATAAAGCCGTATTTGCACGGACTGCAACTAAGCGGCTATAAAACGTCGGGAATATACAAATCGAAAAAATTCAAACCGTCGATATGCTTCCAAACGGGAACAGTTATATCGTTCGTTATAGTTTGGGTGTTGTTCTATTTTGTGTTAAATCGCGAGATATGGGGGCTTATTCTTGCGCTCGGCTATCTTTTGACAAACCTTTTCAGCGTAGTTAAGGTTGCGAAAAAGAAATATAAAAAACCGCTTAAATTCACCAAAAGAATGATAAGGCTGTTTTTGTTTGCCATAGCGATTTATGCCGCTATTCTCGGTTTGGGTGTGGGACTAATGCTCGGAAGCGGTGTGGAAACGTATTTTATTTTGCTTTATGCGCTTTTGACCGAACTAACGTATGCTCATATCGTTGCGGTTTCAAACGTTATCGCTTTGCCTTTTGAGAAGCTAAACAACAGACGATACGTTTTAGCGGCTAAAAACAAACTCATAAAAGAAAATCCGATAAAAATTGCCATAACGGGCAGTTACGGCAAGACGTCCGTCAAAAACTATCTTGCTAAGATGCTTAAATATAAATATAAGGTTCTTGCCACAAAGGCAAGTTTCAACACTCCTTTGGGAATGGCAATGGCGATAGGCGAACTCGATTGCCACGACGTCTTTATTGCCGAGTTCGGCGCAAGAAAGACGGGTGACATAGCCGAACTTATGAATATGATAAAACCCGACCACGCTATTCTTACGGGAATAACCGCGCAACATTTAGAAACTTTTTATAGCATAGAGAACGTAATAGAAGAAAAGCACAAGGTTTTTAACGTAGACGGAATAAAGGTGGCGGCGGATACCGATATGATAAGAAAACTTGACGGCGTACTTTACGTCGGAAAGAATGACGGTGATTTTTGTAAATGCGATTTGATAGAGAGTAGCGAGTCGGGCAGTCGGTTTATTATGCATATCGACGAAAGCACGCTTGTACTCAAAACGGCTTTGCTTGGCGAACATAACGTTATGAATTTAATGCTTGCCGCCGCTATGGCATATAAGCTGGGAATAAGCCTTGGGGAAATAGAAGACGCAATAATAAAAATGACGCCTATTCCGCATAGGTTAGAACTAATCAGAAGCGGCAATATAAACATTTTGGACGATACGTTCAACTGTAATCCGCAAGGAGCGGAATGCGCTTTGAACGTCCTTAAAGAATTCGACGGCAGAAAAATCGTTTTAACTCCGGGAATGATAGAATTAGGCGACGCAGAAAAGTCAGAAAACTATTTGCTCGGAAGAAAGATAGCGGCGGTTGCCGAC
>JAQYCY010000094.1:0-3597 GCA_028724485.1 Bacillota bacterium
CCAGCATCTTTGAGCTTCTTCATAAGTTCTTCAGCTGCTTCTTTTGGCATTGCTTCTTTGATTGTCTTAGGAGCGCCGTCAACGATGCCTTTTGCTTCGACAAGTCCGAGACCGGTTGCTTCTTTAACAACTTTGATAACAGCAACTTTGTTTGCGCCTGCTGCTTTCAAAACTACGTCGAATTCGGTCTTTTCTTCAGCTGCTGCTGCGCCGCCTGCTGCAGGTGCTGCTGCTACTGCGATAGGAGCTGCTGCGCTAACTCCGAATTCTTCTTCTATTGCTTTAACAAGTTCCGAAAGTTCGAGAACTGTCATATTTTTGATTTCTTCGATAAATTTCTTTGTATCTGCCATTTTAATTATCCTCCAAATAATTATTAGTTGTTTTCTTCTTTTTCTGCAATTTTATTAAGGCAAACTGCAAGACCTCTGACCAAGCCCGACAAAGCAAAAACGCAGTTGGTGAGTAATTGCTCTCTCGATGGCAATTTTGCATATTGATTGACAACCGTTTCGTCGATAAACTTACCGTCAGCCATTCCGCACTTAATCTTCATCTTTGCGTATTTATCCGCAGATTCAGACATAAGTTTGCAAGGGACTACGCAGTCTGAGTTAGAGAAAGCGATAGCGGTAGGTCCGTTAAGATAGCTGTCAAATTCATTGTAACCGAGTTCATTGAAAGCACGTTGTACGAGACGGTTTTTAAGAACTGAGTATTCGATTCCGTTTTTACGGAGTTCCGAACGCATTGCGGTATCTTGTTCAACGGTAAGTCCGATATAATCGACCAAAACAATTCCTTGAGCGGCTTTGATTTTCTCTTTTATACTCTCAACAACTTTTGCTTTTTCTTCAATAATTTGTTGTGATGCCATTTGTACCTCCTTAAAGATTGATGACACAAAAAAAGTGTCGTTCGCCAAAGGAGAACGACACTAATGTTTTAGTGTTTGTCCTCGGCAAGCATTCAATGAATTTACGCTTTCGCACTTGCTGTCTTCGGCATAATTACGGGTTCATTATAGACAAACGAAATTTGTTTGTCAAATGATTTTGTTTAATTAGTTGTTTGCAGTTGAAGGTTTATAGTTGACTTTGATTGACGGACCCATCGTAGATGCGACGTAAATCGATCTCAAATATTGACCTTTTGCAGCTGCCGGCTTTGCCTTAACGACTGCTTCCATAAGAGTATCGAAGTTTTCGAGAAGTTTTGCATCGCCAAACGATTTCTTACCGATTGGTACGTGAATGATAGAAGTTTTGTCAACTCTGTATTCGACCTTACCTGCTTTGATATCGCTAATAGCTTTTGCCACGTCGGTTGTAACCGTTCCCGATTTAGGGTTTGGCATAAGACCCTTAGGTCCTAAGATTCTTGCGATTCTACCGACAACACCCATCATATCAGGGGTTGTAACTACAACGTCGAAGTCAAACCAGTTTTCGGTTTGAATCTTTTGGATGTATTCTTCTGCGCCGACGTAATCCGCACCGGCCTTTTGAGCTTCGTCCGCTTTGTCGCCTTTTGCGATAACCAAAACTCTGACTTTTTTACCCGTTCCGTTCGGAAGAACGACAACGCCACGAACTTGTTGATCAGCGTGACGAGGGTCAACGCCGAGTTTGACGTGAAGTTCGATGGTTTCGTCAAATTTAGCTTTAGCCGTTTCAACAACGAGCTTCATTGCTTCGGCACTGTCGTAAACCTTAGACTTGTCTATGATTTTTGAACTGTCTACATAATTCTTTCCTTTACTCATAACACGCCTCCTTAGTCTTCAACGACGACGCCCATGCTGCGTGCCGTGCCTGCAATCATACTCATTGCCGATTCAATCGATGCTGCATTAAGGTCAGGCATTTTCGTTTCTGCGATTTCACGAATTTGTGCCTTAGTGATTTTACCGACCTTCGTTTTATTTGGAACACCCGAGCCGCTTTCAAGACCGATTGCCTTCAAAATAAGAACGGCTGCAGGTGGCGTTTTCATAATAAATGTGAATGAACGATCTGCGTAAATGGTGATAACTACCGGAATGATAAGACCTGCTTGTTTTGCGGTCTTTTCATTAAATTCCTTTGTGAATCCCGGGATATTGATACCGTGAGGTCCGAGTGACGAACCGACAGGTGGTCCCGGCGTTGCTTTTCCTGCAGGTAATTGAAGTTTTACAACTGCTGCGATTTTCTTAGCCATATATCCTCCTGACTAACGTGGTTTATCGAAAGATTAAAGATTTTCTTTCTCCCACAAGCCTGCTTGAATATCAAGCGGGCAAAATTTTAAGTCGACTAAATTTTCTCGACTTCCGAAAAGTTAAGTTCGACAGGCGTTTCTCTGCCAAACATCGAAACGATAACTTTAACTTTTTGTTTTTCTCCACTGATTTCTTCAACAACACCGATAAAATCGTTAAGCGCGCCCGAAATAACTTTGACGTTGTCGCCGACTTTAATGTCGAAATCTTCAACGCTTATGACTTCGAGATTCATTCTCTTAACTTCTTCGGCAGTCATTGGAAGAGGTCTGCCTTTCGGTCCGACAAAACCCGTTACGCCACGCGTATTCGTGACCATAAACCAAATGTTATTGGTGTATATCATCTTTATGAAGATATAACTCGGGAATTTGATTTTTTGAACGGTTTTCTTTCTCTTTTCGTTCCACTCTTCTTCCATCGGGACTTTGATGTCAACGATGTAATTTTGGAGTTTATTATTTTCAACCATGTTGCGAAGGTTTTCTTCAGCTACATTTTCGTAACCCGAATTCGTGTGAAGGATATACCATTCGTAGTTTTCGTCTCTTACGGCAGTTGAACCGCCGAGAGCGTTATTTTCCATATTATCCATAATCACTCCTTTGTCTTAGCCAAATATGTTTACCCAGCCATTACCCATAAGCAATGACAAAAGACCGAATAATACATAGTCGAAAACGAAAAGAATAACAAGGAAGATAAGTACGAAAGCGATAACTATACCTGTTGAAGCGAAAACCTTTTTAGGTTTTGCCCAAGTAACCTTTTTAAGCTCGGAAATAATACCTTTGATACCTTTCCAGATGCTTTTAAAGATGTTACGCTTTGGCTTATTTGTCTTGCCTTTACCTTTTTGTTCCTTTTTTTGAGACGCTTTTTTGTCGTTTTGCGCCATTGCGGCGGCTGCGTCGGGGCGTCTTTCAATTTGGACAGGCACAACAGTGGAACTTGCCTTGGTATTATTCTTATTTTTCGCTGCCTTGATAGATTTTAAGGTTTTAGGAGCTTCTGCCTCTACCACGTTTTCTGCCGTTTCTTCGCTTGCGTTTTCCGCTTGCACGGCTTCGACGGTTTCGGCATCCTCGATTTCGGTTCCTTCGGCGGTTGCCGCTTTAATCTCCTCTATCGCTTCGGTAACAGCTCCGATAGAAGCATCGAATTCTTCGTTCGCAACGCCGTTCGACGTTTCAGTCAAAGCGTCTTGTTCGATTTTTTCTTCTGCTTCGTTCTCGCTATTCATCAAGTCATTGTTTTCAGGCATTTCTTTTGCCATGAGAGCCTCCTATGCCTTACTTAGTTTCTCTATGTAAGGTACGTTTTTTACAAAAAGG
>JAQYCY010000095.1:0-5622 GCA_028724485.1 Bacillota bacterium
ACAGCGCGATTACAACGATTCGCACCGTGAATTTGCGCCGTTAAAACAAGCGGACGACGCTGTTTTAATCGACAGCTCGAATATGTCGATAGAAGAAGTGGCAAACTTCATTATCGAAAGAATTAAATAGAGTTTTAGTTAAATTCTATAAGTTAAATCATTATATAAGTTAAGTCGGTGCGCAGTCGGCAATTTCTATTCGGATAAAGTCGGTTGCTTATTGCTTAGCAAGGCTGATATGCTTAACAAAACTAATAGTTATGATAGCTATTTAAAAGGAGAAAATATGTTTTTTTATAGATGTATGCGCTTTTTCTTTGCTCCGATTACCTTTATTTATCCTACTAAGGTAGTCAACAAAGAAAATTTCAATAAAGTTGAAGGCGCGGTTTGCATTTGCAACCATTATGCCGTTCCCGATACGCTCATTCCTGCCGTTAAACTCTACAAAAAAGAATTGCACGTTTTGGCTAAGGCGGAAGCGTTTGAAAGCAAAATCGGAAACTGGTTTTTGAGAAAAGTCGGCGCGATTCCCGTTCATAGAGGAGAAGCCGACCTTGCGGCGTTCAAGGAAGTCTTGAAAGTTCTTAAAGCCAACAAAAAACTTGCGCTTTATCCCGAAGGTACCAGAAACAAAAAAGGTACGGAAGATATGGGCGATTTTAAGCAAGGTGCGGCAAGATTCGCAATCAAAGCCAAAGTGCCTATTTTGCCTATGATGTATTACAAAATGCACAAGGCGTTCAGCAGAAACTATCTTTATATCGGGGAACCGATTTATCTCGACGAGTTTTACGGAACGAAAGACGCCGAAGATTATGAAAAGGCAACGCAAATCGTTTGGGAAGCAATGTTAAAGCTCCGCAAAGACCTTAATGCTTACGTCGAAGAGCATAATCCGCGACTTGCGAAAAAACACAAGAAGCAACTTGAAAAACAAGCGGAAAAAGAAAATGCCGCTTTAAAGAGCTGACATAGTTATGGTGATTAAGTTAGCAAAAAACGCAGGCTTTTGTTCAGGTGTTAAATCCGCCGTGGACAAAGCCCTTGAATGTTCTGTCGGGACGAAAGTTTTCGGGGAGATTATACACAACGAAAACGTTTGTAATTATCTTAAGAATCGCGGAATCGAGACCGTTTACGATTTAAGCGAGATAAAGCCTGACGATACGGTGCTTATAAGGACGCACGGGATTCCCGTTCAAAAACTTGAACAACTCACGGCAATCGGGGCGAATATCGTCGATTGTACCTGTCCTTTTGTAAAAAAAATACACGAAACTTTAAAACAGAAGACATCCGACGGCTATTTTGCCGTTATTATAGGCGATGAAATCCACGACGAGGTCATTTCGGAGCTTTCATATTGTCAAGGCAAGGGAATTGCCTTGTCCGACGCCGATAAAATTATCGAATTTCTAAATTTTTCCGATTTTAACAAGTTTATTGTCGTATGCCAAACCACATTTAAACAGTCCGCTTATGAAAAAATTGTTGAAAAAATAAAAAAATGGGCAAAAGGTGGGCATAAAATAGTTGAGTTTTTTAATACAATTTGCTATACTACAAGCGCAAGACAAGTAGAGGCTTTTGAGCTTTCAAAGAATAACGACGCGGTTGTCGTCGTCGGAAGCAAAAAAAGCGCAAACACCGTGGGCTTGTTCGACATAGCAAAATCGGTGAATAAAAACGTCTTTTTTATATCGAGCTTAAACGATTTTTCGTTTAACATAAATCAATTTCGTAGCATAGCAGTTCTTGCGGGGGCGTCGACTCCACCTTGGCTGCTTTTGGAGGTAGTTAACGCTATGAGTGAAACTCAAAAAACCGCAGAAACCGCGGAAAAGAAATCTGTGAAATCAAAAGAGGCAACTTCACAGCCAAAAAAGGAAGCAAAAACCAAAAATACCGAAGAAAACCTTACGATGCAACAAGTCTTTGACGGCTTGGAAATGCCTCAGTATAAAGAAGGTAAAAGGGTAAAATGCACCGTCATCAGTGCTGATGAAAACGGAATTAAGGTTCAAATCGGTGGCAAGAAAGACGGCTTTATCGATAAGAACGAAGCTAGCTATGATAGTGAATATAATCCTGCCGATTATAAAGCAGGCGACGCTATAGAAGCAAAAATCCTTAAAAACGAAAAGGATGCCGTTTATCTTTCAAAGAAGCAAATCGATGCCGAACGTATCGAAGACGAAGAAGCCGAAAAGGCTTTGAACGCAGGCGTCTTTACTTTGGAAATGAACGAAGTAGTTAAAGGCGGTTTGAGAGGCAGAATGGGAAGCTATGTTGTTTTCGTTCCTGCATCGCAAATCACAACAAAATATGTTAAAAATCTTGAAGATTACAAGGGCAAAAAATTACGTCTTGTAGTTATGCCTCCTAAGGCTAAGGAAGAAGGCGCTGAAGAAGCAAAGAGTGTCGAAACCGATAAGCCGGCAAAGAAATCAAGATATATCTTCGCTTCACAAAGACTTGTTTTGGAGCGTGAGAAGAAAGAAAAAGAAGATGCATTCTGGGAGAGTATTCACGTCAACGATATCGTTACGGGAAAAGTTAAACGCTTTACCTCGTTCGGCGTTTTCGTAAACGTAAGAGGCTTTGATTGTCTTTGCCATATTACGGAAGTAAGCTGGAACAAAATCACCGATGCGTCAACGGTTTTGAAAGCAGGCGAGAGCTATGATTTCGTAGTCTTGAAGATGGACCGCGAAACAAACAAAATTTCGCTCGGCTACAAACAACTTCAAAAGAAACCTTATGAAATCGCCGCAGAAAAATATCCTGTCGGAACGATTATCAAAGGCAAAGTCGAAAGAATTTTCCCTTACGGCGCATTTGTTTCAATCGACGACGGCGTAGACGGACTCGTTCACGTTTCTCAAATTGCTCATTCGTGGATTAAAAACGCAAACGAAGCATTGAAAGAAGGACAAGAAGTCGAAGCTAAGATTATCGGATTTGAAGACAATCGCATAACTCTTTCAATCAAAGAATTGTTGCCTGTACCTGAAGAAACCGAAGGCGCAGAAGGCGAAGACAAAAAGCCTAGAGCAAAGAAAGCAGACGGCGAAAAGAAAGAAAAGAAAGTCAAGAAAGCCGAAAAGCCTGACGAACTTCGTGAATGGCATTCGGATGACAGCGGAGCAACGCTTGGCGACCTTCTTAAAGCATTTGACTTTGGCGTAGAAGAGGAAGCTCCGGCGCCGAAGAAAAAAGCAGCTCCTAAGAAAAAGGCTGCAACACCTGCTGATGCCGAATAATTGATTTATAAATAAAAACCTATCGCATTTCAAAAGCGATAGGTTTTTTAATAAATTCTATTAATGTAAATTGTTATAAACTGCTTTGGTATAAAATACATTTTTTTATTTTTATTAGATTATCTATTTCTTTATAATCTATTAAATCATTTCTTGTGATTTTTCTTGTTGTTTTTTGTTTGTGAAAATTCGTTTTATGAGCACAAATTAAATATAACGATGATAAATTGAATAAAGCGATAGCAATGAAAATTAGTGCTGTGTAAATAAATATTTAAAATGAGTGTTTGGTGAATAAGTATTGGAAATCGGAAGGGGGAAATAAGCATTAAAAAAACAAAGCAAACGCTTTGTTTTTTTAGAAGAAACCCACGGACAACTTAATAGCCATACTTATTAAGTTTGTCGGGTTTTAAGTGTTTAAATTTTAACATATCAAAAAATCAAAATCAATACTTTTTTTAAAAAAAATATAAATTTTTTATAAATTTATACATTTTAGCTTTTATCGGTTGGCTTGACGTCTTGAACAGCGCTTTGTCGTAGCTTGTCCTGTTGATATTTTAAACCGAAATGCGACAAGTAGAGTAGCAATAACAGTTGCCGACAGGTTACTTGTTTTGGCTCATTTACAGTGCTGTGATTTATCTGAATCAATTTTTATCTGTTACTTTGCCAATCCATTAGTTGTAAAGATTTGCTGAGATTATTTAAAGTTATTATTAGCTAAGTATTTTATCTACAAGTTATTATTAGTTAGATATTTTATCGGTTAAGTTAATTGTTAGCAAGTTGTTGTTAATTAAATTCTTGTCAGACGATATTCGTTTTTTGAATTTTAACAATTTCATTGCGAGCCAGCTCGTCGCAACGATTGTTAAATTGATTATCCGAATGTCCTTTTACTTTAATAAACTTGACGTTGTGAACTTTTAACAAACTCAAAAGGTCGAGCCACAAATCTTTATTTTTGACAGGAGACTTGCTTGAAGTTTTCCAATCGCTTTTTTGCCAGTTTTCAATCCAATTCTGATTGAATGCGTTTATGACGTACGCTGAATCGCTATATAATTCGACGTTGCAAGGCTTTGTGAGCGTTTTAAGACCACGTATCACGGCAAGAAGTTCCATACGATTGTTAGTCGTGTCTGTTTCGCCGCCGCTAAGTTCCTTTTTGTTTTGCCCGTGCATTAAAATAACGCCCCAACCGCCGGGCCCCGGGTTTCCGCTACACGCGCCATCTGTGTATATTGTAACAAAAGGATTAGCCACGGCTAAGTTCCTCCGACCTTTTCTTGCATTTAGCGATGCCTTTTCTTATTATGCCGTTTAAGTCGTCGTTTCTATAAGAATTTACGGCTTCGATTGTCGTTCCGCCTTTTGAGCATACGGCGTCGATAAGCTCGTCTATTTGTTTAGGGCTGGTTTCGACCATTTTGCAAGCGCCGATAATCGTTTGAAGAGTAAGTATTTTTGCGGTTTCGGCAGTAAGTCCGCCGTCAATTCCACCGTCAATCATTGCTTTTATGAACATATAAACGTAGGCAGGGCCGCTTCCGCTGACCGACGTAACGGCATCGAAATGCTTTTCGTCGAGTTCTACGGCTTTGCCAAGACTGCCGAAAAGGTTCATTATAAAATCTTTATTTTCAAAATTGCCCTTAAACGCAAGCGCGCTCATGCCTTCGCCGAGCATAGCAGGGGTGTTTGGCATAACTCTTACAAAATTAAAACTTCCGAGGTTTTTTTCAAGCGTGCTAATGTTTATTCCTGCCATAATGGAAATCACGGTATTGGCTTCGATTTTTCCTTTTATATCTTCAAAAACGATAGGCGCAATTTGCGGTTTTACGGCAAACAACAAGTTTTCCGAATTTTTAACAACTTCGACGTTATCGGCCGTTACATTGAAGCCGAGTTCTTTGAAGTTTTTAAGTTTTGTTTCGTCTTTGTCGCTAATTATAATTTCGTTAGGCTTTAAAAGTTTTTTAATCGCGCCGCTGACGATTGCGTTTGCCATATTACCTGCGCCGATGACGCCCAATGTAAATTTTGTGTTCATTTTTTTCTCCAAATTAATTTTATCGCAATTTGACGTTTTTTGTTTTGTCAATTTAGCGATTTATTTGTTTATAAAGCCGTTTTTCGTTTGACTTTATATTTGCGATATAATATAATATTAAGGCTTAGGGGAGTGGCTCAACGGTAGAGCAGCGGTCTCCAAAACCGCTGGTTGCGTGTTCGAATCGCGTCTCCCCTGCCAAATATCATTAAAACGCTTATTTTGGTTTAACCTTAAATTAGCGTTTTTTTATTTGTCTAATTCGTAGTAATAACAAGGAATATGAATTTTATT
>JAQYCY010000096.1:0-4054 GCA_028724485.1 Bacillota bacterium
AGCCGCAATCAAAAACAAGATCGATCCGCTTATCGGTATTAAAGAAAACGTTATCATCGGTAAACTTATTCCTGCAGGAACGGGTATGAAGAATTATAAGAACATTACGACCGTACCTGCCGAACACGGAAGAGTTGAAACTGTTGAAAGCGTCGATGAAGAAGAAACAGGAGAAAACTAATGCCAAAAAGATTATTTACATCCGAAAGCGTAACGGAAGGGCATCCTGATAAGGTTTGCGACCAAATCGCCGACGCGCTTTTGGATAAATATCTTGAACAAGACCCAGAGTCGCGATGCGCAATCGAAGTGTGCGCTACAACCGGAATGGTTATGGTTTTCGGTGAAGTGACTTCAAAAGCCGTCGTTGACGTTCAAAAGACGGTCAGAGAAGTTGTCGCCGACATCGGTTATACTTCGAGCGAAGTCGGCTTCGACGCAAAAACTTGCGCGGTGTTGTCGTCTTTGCACGAACAATCTCCCGATATCGCAAGGGGGGTAGACGAAGCGACCGAATACGTTGGTTGCGACGAATTCGACAAAACGGGGGCAGGCGACCAAGGTATGATGTTCGGCTATGCTACGAACGAAACCAGAGAGTTTATGCCGCTTGCAATCGTACTTGCGCACGCGCTTTCAAAAAGACTTGCTCAAGTCAGAAAGAAGGGTATCATCGAATATTTAAGACCTGACGGCAAGACGCAAGTCACGGTCGAATATGACGGCGACGTTCCTAAAAGGGTAGACACAATAGTAGTTTCTTGCCAACACGACGATGAAGTAGACAACGATACGATTTTAAAAGACATTGTCGAATACGTCATCGAAAAGGCAATTCCTGCAAATCTCATTGACGACGACACGAAGATTTACGTCAATCCGACGGGCAGATTCGTGACGGGCGGTCCAAACGGCGACAGCGGCGTTACGGGCAGAAAGATTATCGTCGACACCTACGGCGGATATTGCGCGCACGGCGGTGGAGCATTGTCGGGCAAGGACGCGACAAAAGTTGACAGAAGCGCGTTCTATATGGCAAGATACGTTTGCAAAAACCTTGTTGCCGCAGGCGTTGCAAAGAAATGCGAACTTGAAATCGCATACGCAATCGGAATGGCAAGACCTATTTCGGTTTGCGTGAACTCATTCGGAACAGGCGTTGTTTCCGACGATAAGATTGAAGAAATCGTAAAGCAAGTGTTCGATTTCAGACCGCTTGCGATAATAAGTCATTTGAAGCTGACAAGACCGATTTTCAGAGCGACTTCAAATTATGGACATCTCGGCAATCCCGAATTTCCGTGGGAGAAGCTCGATAAGGTAGAAGCGGTCGAAAAAGCTCTTGCAAAATATATGATTTAATATGCGTATCGAAGGTGAAATCAGAAACGTAATATTTCGCAACGAAGAAACGGGTTATACTGTTTTAGAGTTGCTTTCGAGCGGCGGTGAGCACATCACCGCCGTCGGCATATATCCGCCTATCAGCGAAGGACTTCATCTTTCGATAGACGGCAATTTTAAACAGCGCAATCAATACGGATTGCAATTTGAAACGGAACAATATTTCATTTCCGACCCCGTAAAACTCGAATCTATAAAAAAATATTTATCCAGCGGACTTATAAGAGGACTTGGCAAGGTTACTGCACAGAACATAATCGACAAGTTCGGTTTGGCGAGCCTTGAATATATGACAAAGCCTTTCGAACTTGCAAAAGTAAGCGGTATTTCGCTTAAAAGGGCAACCGAATTCGGCATTGCGTTTGAAAAAGCAAGAAAAGCACAAGAAGCCGTCATATTTTTGCAAGGACTCGGCGTCGGCATAAATATGAGCCTTAAAATCTATCGTGCGTACGGAAACTTGACGATAGAGAAAGTTAAGAACAATCCGTATATGCTCGTCGAAGACATAGACGGCATAGGTTTTGTTACGGCAGACGGAATTGCCGCTACTTTGGGCATTGCAAAGGACAGCGACAAGAGAATTTCCGCGGGACTTATACACACGCTTAAAGACGCCGCTTTAAGAAACGGCAACACATATCTTCCGAGAGAACAACTTGTCGAGCAAGCGGTTAAATTGCTTAAAATCGGAATAGAAAACGAAAGGGAAAGGGTGAGCGAAAACCTTGACGACCTTGTCCTTTTGGGACAGCTTAAATCGGTCGAAACCGACGGCGGAAAGGCGATAATGCTCGCAAAACATTATAACGTTGAAAAAAGCATTGCAAGCAGAATAGTCAGGTTTATAGATTCTAAACCGAATCTGACAAGTGACTGCGAAAAAGAAATAGAGATTTTTGAAAAGGAAAACGGCATAGAATTGCACTTATCTCAAAAGGACGCAGTAACGGCGGCTGTAAATAACGGGCTTGTCGTCATAACAGGTGGCCCGGGAACGGGCAAAACCACAATCGTCAAGTGCATATTGAACGTTTTTAAAAATATGAAACTTAGAGTCGCTTTGTGCGCGCCTACGGGCAGAGCGGCAAAACGTATGACTGAAGCTACGGGAGTCGAAGCCAAAACCATTCATCGGCTTCTCGATATAGAAGTCGACGGCGGCGAGAACTTTACTTACGAAGAGTACAAAAAATTGCCGATTGACGCGGTTATCGTTGACGAAGTAAGTATGGTTGACGAATACGTCTTTAACAGTCTTGTGAAATCGCTTTCGCAAGGGACGAGATTGGTGCTTGTGGGCGACCGCGACCAACTTCCGTCCGTCGGAGCAGGTAACGTTCTTTACGACGTGATAAAAAGCGGAAAGTGTCCCGTAAAACAATTAACGCATATTTACAGACAAGCGCAAGAGAGCGGAATCGTTATGTCGGCGCATGCGATAAACTCGGGCAAGATGCCCGTTTTGGAGCGAATATACAAAGATTTTTATTTTATCGAACATAACAACGGTCAAGATATAAAGGATGAAATAGTGAGCCTTTGCACTACAAGACTTCCGAAATTCTTGAACATAAGTCCTTATGAAGTTCAGGTGCTTTGCCCTATGAAAAAGGGCGTGAGCGGAACGGCAAGTCTTAACACCACTTTGCAAGAAAAATTAAATCCGAAAAAACAGGGCGAGAAAGAATTGTACTATGGTGAAACGGTTTATCGCATCGGCGACAAAGTAATGCACACTCAGAACAACTATCAACTTGCGTGGTCGATAGAGCGTGACGGACACTATGAAAGGGGAACGGGAGTGTTTAACGGCGACATCGGGACTATCGAACTTATCGACAACGAGTCGTTTATAGTAAAATTCGAAGACGGCAGAAAAGCGAACTATTCGGTGAGCGATTTAGAGCAACTCACGCTTGCATATGCGACCACCATTCACAAATCACAGGGTAGCGAATTCGACGCCGTGGTCATTTCGCTTGACGCAAACTTTTTGCTTCAATCGAGAAACCTTATATATACGGCGGTCACCAGAGCGAAAAAAATGGCGGTGCTTGTCGGCAGCAGACAGATGCTTAAAGATATGATAAGGCGCAGTCAAACGCAAAGATATACAATGCTCGCCGATTTCATAAAAAAGGAAGCTGAAAGAGATGAACTTTAAAGACGTGTTCGACAAATTTAAAAACGCTCTTTATCCCGAAAACGAAACTTGCGACGTTTGCGGCGGAGAGCTTGCGTTTGAATCGAGATATAATTTATGTTCAAAGTGCGCCGAAGAACTCGAATTCAACGACGGCAAAATCTGCCTTACCTGCGGTTCGCCGATTTATAACGAAGCCGATTATTGTTTGAGGTGTTCAAAAGAAATCAATCTTTTTAAGCTCAATCGCAGTCCGCTTGTTTATGAAGGGCTAGCAAAGAAAACGGTGCTTGGGTTTAAGTACGGCGAAAAGAGATATTTGGCTAAGTTTTTGGCAAAACTTATGACGGATGAATTTTTAAAACAAAATCTCTTAGTAGACGTCATTGAATTTGTACCTATGACGAAAAAGGAAAAGCGCAAAAGAGGATACAATCAAGCGGAACTTTTGGCAATCGAGGTTGGAGCGAATTTGAAAATAGAATTGTCACGTTCGCTTGAAAA
>JAQYCY010000097.1:0-8894 GCA_028724485.1 Bacillota bacterium
CTACGCTCCCTACGAATCTCCCCATCAGCTCCACACAAAGTTCGCAATAGCGCTAAAACAAAAAAACGGACGAAAGTCCGTTTTTTGTTTTACCTTTTAACATCGCTTATGTGTGGAGCAAAAAGAGATACAGTTCGAAATGCGTGACGCTCGCAAAACAATTATTTAAAGCAAAGATAAAATAGATTAAATATAAAATAGCTTATTGAGGCGAATTGCGTTTTGATAATGATAAAGAAAAATTCAAAACAGTTTTGCTCGCTAGTCAGTCGCTACGCTCCCTACGAAACTCCCCATCAGCTCCACACAAAGCTCGCAATAGCGCTAAAACAAAAAAACGGACATTTGTCCGTTTTTTTGTTCTTTTTGTTCTATGAATTAAATTTTTAAATTATAATTTACGTTTCTATTCATAGTCGCTTTTCTTTTGTATGATTTAAACAGTTTTATTGGTATCGATATTTGAAATTTACAAAAGATGTAAAAATTTAATCTATTTTTTTGTAAATACTATTGAGTTTTTCGATTTAAAATGATAGAATGTAAAAAAGGAGAGAATTTTGTCTAAATTATTCGTTTGTCTGGATTTGGGGAGCGACGTTTTGAAAATCGCTTTCGCTTATAAAAACGGTGATAGGGTTGAATACGGAAAGTTTTCAAAGAACGACCTTATCAAAAGAGCCGCAATTCCTGCGGTTGCGTTTTATCAAAAAAACGACAACAGTTGGCTTTACGGTTCGGAAGTTCAAAAGACAAACGGTGATTATTATATGACGGTCGTAAAGATAAAGAGCCTGTTAGAGCTTTTGTCTTTTAAGATTGACAACGCTACTACACAGTCTAACCGCGATTTTTATTTCAATCACGACTGTTTCCCAAAATTCTATTTTCCCGTACGCAGAACGATGCTCGATGATTTCTCCGCCGAGGTAGATAAAAACAGAACATTCACGGCAAAAGGTTTTACTCCGCAAGCGGTTGTCGAAAAGTTTTTCGATTACGTCGGTAACTTTGTCGGCGAGCAAGCATCGCTTTTATCGAAAAGCCGCTCGGTACAATTTGACGGTTTAGAGATTGCGATTGTAAATCCGCCTAAAATCGGCAAGGAATACGTTGCCGAAATTAAAAGAGTAATCGAACGTACTTTCGGCATCGGCAGCGTCAAAAAAGTTATGCCGTCTACAAAAGCCATAAGCATATACGCAAGTCAAGTCGGTGTTTTGGCAAAAGGCGAAAGTTGTCTTGTTTTCGATATGGGCGAAGAAGACATTTCTGTGGCGCAAGCCGTGTTTGACGAAAAACACGGAATTTTGCTTGACGGCGTAGAAGGGCATAACGAACCTATCGATTTGGGCGGTCTTGACATTGACGAAGCGATTTACAATTATATCGAAAAATCTATATATTCTCGTGAAACCGTCGGCAGTCCATCAGAAGGCGAGAGCGGACATATTTACGAAAGCAGTGTTTTTGCAAAGCAGTATTTGCTTATGCAAAATATAAAAAGACTTAAAGCGGCAATGAGCTTTAAAGACGGCGCGCTCTTTCCGAACGGCGTGCCTATTTCCATACATAGAGAAGTTATCGTTCAACGAGTGATAACAAAAGACGAGTTCAGACAAATAATTATGCCCGTTGCCGACAAAATTGCGAATTATATCATCGGCGAACTTAAAAGACCTATTAACAGAGCCGTTACAAAAATAATTTTGTCGGGCGGACTTATAGAAACGTACGGGCTTTTGACGTATATGAAAAACCGTATATTAGCGGCAGGGCTAAGTCATAAAATTGTTACGCTCGGTAGCTCGGACGGAACGTCGGATAGATTTTCTGTGCTTAGCAATGAAAAAGCATTGTATTCGTCGGCTGTCGGCGGCGCGCTTATTGCCGCTTGGAATATCGACGTAAAAACGACGCTCAGTTTGTCCTATGCAACGTGGAGCGGAAACAGTTCTAAAAAACTTCTAAAAATATTCGCATCGCGTGGCGCGATTTTAAATTCTAAAGGAAACACTTTCGTTACCAAGTTGCGGCTTAAAGGTGTAAAAATCGACGGGGAGGAAATGTACAGCTGTATTTGCACGCCCGAAGAAATCGATAACGATTCGCGAAGTATACCTTCGTCTCGAAAATATAAAAACGTGCTTTATGACGGAAAAACTCTTGTCGTCGGTTCAAGCGGAACAACAACAAGACGGCATGCGGAAGACGATTTATCGCTTAAAGTCGTTTCGGGCGGCGAAGACTCGAATATAAAATTGTATTATGACGGAAGCGAAGTCGTAGAAAGAGACGAAAATGCAGAATTTTATTTTTATGAGGGTATCAAAGTCGACGACACGGGCAGAGCTACGCCTTATATAGAAACGGCGGCAGAAAATTACGGCAAAATGTACATACGATGCAAAAACGGCGTTGCCCGTTCTGTTTACAAAAAAGATATAACGGTATCGTTCACGAACGTTAATTCGTTCGATACGGTTCAAGGGTAGGAGATTTTATGAGTGACGAAAAATTCAGGGTAGAGTTTATAGGCGAACCTTTCAGCGAGGACAAAAAAAATACCCAAAGGTCGAATTTCGGCGATGACGTCGTAGGTTTTGACAAGGAAATTCAGAAGATGAATCCGCTTGTCGAGGAACTTGACAAGTACGACGATTTTTCGGGACTTAAAATAGATTTGTCGAAATACGCAAAAACCGAATCTAGCGGCGAATACGGAATTCAATACGACAGCGGTATTCACGAACGCGGAACGGTCATAAAGGAACACCAAAAAAAGGCGGCGGAAAACTTTTTGAAAGCGCTTCGCGGTTTCGGCTTGCTTGCGGACGTCGTGGGAAGCGGAAAAACTTTTGAGGCAGGCGTTGTGCTTAGCGAACTTGCCGCGCGCGGCGTTATAAAAAATATGCTGATAATTGTTCCCGAGCAGGTTTACGATAGCTGGGTGGACGTAATAGAAAACAAATTCGGTTTAGGAAAAGGACAACTTTTCAAGCTCGAAGACGACGTAAACAAGTTGTTTAACAATCGTGAAGATTTTGAAGTTATAAATCTTAACGGAAAAGACATTTTCAGACCGAAAAAAGCCATAATCGTATCTTACGAAAATTTTGTTAAGTGGAAAAAGGGAAGCGGACAATATCAAAACGACGTGCTTTTTGACGTTATCGTCGTAGATGAAGCGCATCATCTTTGCGAAGAAAAGGGAAACGGTGCAAAAGCTCTTTATCTTTTATCGTCGATGATGGCTTTGAAAAAGAGTTTCGGAACTACTTATTGTTTACTTCTTTCGGCAACGCCTCATTCGGGCAACCTTGCAAATATGTTCAGGCTTTGGTATTTTATTCGCTGTAAAGGCGGCAATCCCGACGACTTTTTGAAAGATACCGACGATTTAAGAAGTGACGAATATCGGAAAGAACACGATTATTATTTGAATTTCATTTGCCACCGCGCAACGACGGTTATGGAATTTATAAAGAAAGTAAAAATCGATTTATGCACGACCGATTCTCGTTTTTCGGGCGAATTTAAAGAATATTTAAAAGAAAAAGGCGTTGATTTCGACAAGTTTATGGCAATGTCCGACGGCGAAAAGTGGGGTTTTGTCGATGATTTTGTCGAAATAGGTTTCGACAGAAAAAGAGCTATTTCAAAGAGCGTTGCAAACGCCTATCACAACGGCGTTCTCCGTTCGATAATGATAAGACAGGCTAACAGAAGAAACGTCGATAAAAAGATTATCAACTTCTATTTTGCTCCGTCTGCATGTCCGAAAAATCAAATAGCAATCGAAGGGCTTGCAAACGACGACGTAAACGCCTATTTCAGAGATGACGGCGAAATTGCCATTGCGCAAGGAGATAAGGCGTACGCTCTTATGGGGTACGTTTCAAAGTTTAAACCTGTAAACAAATCCCTTTCGGCGTCGCTTGCTCAAATGCTTTTCGACAAGCGTATATTTGAAAAACAGGGCGTTGTTGAAGACAACTTTACTTGGAACGGAATCAGGAGAAGGGGCGCGATAAGATATTATTGGGCGCAATTTGAAAATTCGCCTGTCGAAGTCGACAACAAATTTGTTTTTTACGATAAAAACAAATCGGCTTTCGAAAACAAGCTCGAAGCCTTGAAAAAGATTTTAAGAAATAACGATAGCGAAAGAATTATCGTTTTCTATGATTATGAAAACAGCGAATCTTCCCGTTCGGTTGTGGCGGACAGATTAGGACTTGAATTTTCAAGCAGAATTATACACGGAGAAGCGGCGAGAAAAGAAGAAGTTATCGAGCAGTTTAATTGCCGCCCGAATGCGATTTTGCTTGTTCACGACGCTTGCTATACTGAAGGCGCAAACTTGCAGGAATGTAATATAATCGTAAACTTCGAAGTTACGTCCGACCCTCTTGCTATGAGTCAGAGAATAGGGCGTGTATATCGTTTGGGACAGAGAAACGACGTAAAGATTTATTCACTTGCCGATATGAGAGAACTCGAAGGTTATGCGCTTGCATATTTTACAAGAATCGGACTTATGACAAGCGATAGTTCGGACGCAACGATAATTGCCGGTAGCAACAATGAAAAAATGGTTGCCGTCCGTTGTCCTGTGCCGGGATGCGGAAACGTCAGATTGTTTTCGCTCGAAGACTATGAAAATTATAAAAAGAACAATTCTTCGAAGTTGTATTGCGACGCGACCGAAGCGTGCCGAGAGGACGCTTATGGCAGAAAAATCGACGGCACGAGAATGGAAGAAATCAGCGTGACCGACTTCAAGTGTTCGGGTTGCAATTCGACTTTCATAAGAACGGACAAGGGCTATGAATGTGTTTCGGTCAGCAACCTTGGCAAGGGTATTATGGGGAGCGACGCAAAAAGCAGAAACGTATTTTGTACTAAGCGTTGCGCTATGGTGCATTGTTCAAAACTCGAAGACAAAAATTGCCCTGTCAGAAGAGCTACTTTACAAAATAAAAACGTCGGTGATGCAGATCTTGCTATGATTTGCGCAACTTGCGAAATCGGTTGCCCTGAAAAGTGCAAATTCGGCGTTTACGACAATCCGCAAGACGCAATCGAATCTTGCTCGAACTGCGTTTATGCAACCTGCGATCCGAAGCCGCACGTTTTAAGGTTTGATAAAAATTGGGAAGCGGAATGTCCTAAATGCGGAGAAAGGCTAAAGCCGATACATTCAAGAACGTTTGCGACCTACGTCAAGGAATTGTGGAATTTCAGACACGACGAATACGTTTTTTGCGACAGTATGACAAAAGAAGCTAAAAACGTTGCAAGTATTCAAAAAATACTCGAAAACGATATGGAGGAATAATGGCTACTATTTACGTTGAAAAAATACACGAGCGCGCATTTAAAAGCGTATGCGCTTTAATAGGCAGTTCCTTCGGAAGCGTTTTAAATGCTAAGCTCGGCATAAAACTTAACGGAGATAATATCGTTTACGGCGATAACGAGTTTTTATTGCTGTCCGGAAGTTTTTCGCAAAAAGCCGAAACCGTTTCTATGACGCCAAACGGCGCAAGCTGGTTTAAGGGCATAAGGGAAAACGCAACGCTCGGCGATTTAAGCTCAAAATGGATAGAACTTGTAAGCGAAGTCGCAAAACTTTATCATAAAACTTATCCCGTCATAGAGTACGCTCCTATTGACGGCGATTCCGAAATCGATGCGGAAGACGTGAAAGAAAAATTGCTTACTACGTTTTTCCCGAATAAGCCGCTTGAAGCATATTCGGTTTGCGAAATGTCTAAAAAGAGCGGCGAAGACTTTTATGCCGTATCTATGCGAGTCAGTCTTAACGGCGGCACAGGCGCGCCCGTACCTGCGCTTTGCAAGGTTTATTTCAAGAAAAACGGTGAAAACTTCATTCCTATTCCGAAGAAACTTGCAAGCGAAATCGAAAACTTTTTGAAAAACGTAACAACCGAAACCGTAATGGATGCAAAGAAGTCGCTTAGCGGCGCGGCAATTATCGACACAGCTTTAAATGCGCTTTCCGATTGTATAGAAAAGAGCAAAGCAAAAAACAATTTCGGTGATTATCTATATTACAGCGAAAAAGAAACCGCTATAAGCGACCTTTTGCGTAATTCCAAGCACGACGACGTAGTTTTATACTGCAACGAAATCGAAGTAAAGGGCATTACGCACGTTGTGCTTAAAAGTTATACGTTCGACCTTGTTGAAAACGGAAAACCGAGATTCAGAATTAACGTGGGGCTTAACGACAGTCTTAATATGCAATGTCTGGATTGCGGAAAAATGCTTATCGTAAGCAATGAAATCAGATATAAGGTCGGCGATGAAAGAAAATCCTTGTTCATCGACGTGAACAAGGGCAATTTGGGGCTTAGCGACGAACAAATAGTCGAAATTTTGAACAGCAAGCATTTTTCAAAGCATCAAATGACTATTTCTTGTCCGGAAAACGTCAGAGCAGGCGCGAACGGTTGTTCGAGATGCCGTTGCGCGACAAACGCAACCGAATTTACAGTGGACGGCGAAACGGTTTATAAATGCAAAAATTGTCCTTATCCGGAGATTATTTACACTTTGCCGAGCGGTGAAAAGTGCTTCACAAAAGAGCTTGTCATTGCAAAAGACAGAGCAGGCGACGTAGTGCTTGCAAAAAGAGAAGACGTTAAAGTTTGTCCCGTTTGCGGCAGAAAGTACGTCGGAGAAACCGACCGTTGTCCGACTTGCCTTAAATTCGATTTGCGCAACTCGGCATCGCTTGTTTTGGCGGCGAAAACTTACAAAAAGTATCGCGAAATACTTCCGCTAAGCGTAAGACTCTTTTCTTTGTTTAAGAGAAAATATTGCATCGAAGACGAAGAAATATTGTTGTTTATGATAGGCAACAAAAAATGGATTTTCAACAAATTAGGAATTATGAAAAACGGCTATTTAAAAAATCCCGTTCGTATGGTGAGGTGAGTGGTTATGAAAACTAAAACTTATACGGAAAAGAAATTAAACGGATTTAAAGGCTTTGTACTTATCGGAGTCGCGTTGGCGTTTATCGTTGACTTGTTTGTCATATCGTCGCTTGCCGTCAGCGGCTTTGGCTACGCATATTATATAATTCCTGCGATTATGCTTTTGCTCGACGTCGGATTCTTCGTGATTGCGACCGTGTCGAATTTCCGTTTCGGATATAGCTTGTTTTACACGTTGTCATACGCTTTCGGCGTAACCGTGTTGTGGTTTGCGTATCTGTTACAAACTACGCTTTTAAGCTCGGCGGCGTTTATAACGATAATGGCAATGGCGTTGTTTATTGCCGTACACGTCGTATCGGCTGTCGCCATAGTTCTTTCCGCCGTAAGTTCGGCAAAATTCGGACGTGGCGTAAAAATTCTCGCTATAATAGTTTTGACTATATTTACGGCGTTTGCCGTATTCTATTCATATTTTATGTTCAAAGACGGCTTTACCGGTCAAGGCTTTAATTCAAGAGTCGTCAGCTATGAATACGACAAAGATACGGATACTTATACTGCCGTCGGTTTTGAGGGCAAAGGCGGAAACGTTGCTACAATAGGCGAAACCTTTAACGGCAAAAAAGTATCTAAAATAAACTGCGCCATATTTACAGACACGGTTGACAGCGTTACGATTAAGGCAAGCGACTATGAATTCGTAAATTACTCCGCATTGACCGATATGAATAAAAACATCAAGATATGCGTTTCGGAAGATTCGATAAACCGAATTAAATCGGAAATTTATGAAATTGCGGTCGAAAACGAATACGACGATTCTATTATAAATTTTGCGAACGCTTTTGAACCGACAAGCGAAAAAGCGTCGATAAGTTTCGTATATACGTCGGACAGCTTAAAAGTAATAAAGGCGGCGGGAGAAGACGTTCTCGGAGTCTGGTATGGAGATAAGGGAACGGTTTTCAGCCTTGACGAATACTCAAACGGATACATAACCCATTCTAATGCGGAAAGCGAAGTCGATTTGTATTGGTGTTATACTTTCTTTAATAAAAAGGTCTTAAAGCCGATTGCGCTTGACGGGCAGAAAGTTTCCAAAAACGAAAAGGTGAAAATCGAGTTTGAAAACGTTTACAAAATTTCACTCACTAACGGAAACGACAGTCTATATAGATTGCCGACAAGCGTTTCGAGCGTGCAGGTGGGGGCGGAATTAAAAGGCGGAAGATACGTTACGCTTTCGACTGCCGACAAATTTTTGTCGAGTCTGCCGTCAAGAAACGGTTTTTCTGTCGTTTATACGGCTGACGACAAAGCGATTAACAGTCTTAGCGATACGCTTAAATTGAAAGATTCCGATTTGATAATCTCTCCTGAGTGGTCGCTGAATGCGCCTACGATAAAGGGCATAAAAACCGATGCTTCGTCTTACGTTTACGGCGACAACGTCATTTTTAGCGGCGAAGCAACCGCTCCGATTGACGGAATGTCGCTTAAATATAATTGGAAGAAGGGCGACGCTTTGTTGAACGAGGCAAATTCATTTACCAAAACAAACGTAAAACCGACAGAAAGCGGCAGTTATACCTTGACGGTCACGGCATACGGAACTAACACTTCTTTGACGTCGGTCGCAAGCAAAACAATAAACGTCGCTATCGGCAAAAAGAAGCTTGATTTTAATTGGACTTTGCCTGCAAATATGTCCTATTCGGGTACGAATAAATCGGTCTATTGTACTTATGACAGCACGCAAGTAATCAACGGTGACGGTATTCAATTCGATTGCAGTTTGACAACGGTCAAAGACGCAGGCAATTATGTGTCTAAAGTTACGCTTAAAGGCGACTGTACCGATTTGTACGTTTTGACGAATACCGCAACTAAGTCTTTCACGATAAATCCGTATACCGCAACGCT
>JAQYCY010000098.1:0-2566 GCA_028724485.1 Bacillota bacterium
TCTCCACACGTCTTATGTCAAGAGAGATAAGTTCTAATCTTTGTGAGAGTTAAATGCAATAAGACATTTAGTACAATAAACACCGACTGAAAAGTCGGTGTTTTTATATGATTAAATAAGTGCAAAAAGTCATATAAGAGCAAAAAGTCATATAAGAGCAAAAAGTCATATAAGTGCAAAAGTCATATAAGAGCAAAAGTCATAAGCCAAGGTTATAATAAAAAAACCTTATTTAGAAATTAAACACTAATTTAATTGTGACAAATTTTAAAATTCCGTGTTTGATAACGCTTAATTAGGTATTCTAAACAAGTCGTATCAAAAAAGTACCTTATTTAAAGATTTAAAAATATGTATAAGAATTTAGAAATTTTAATTAAAGTCAAAAATATTTAAAAAAAATAATTGACAACATACGATAGTGATGTATACTGTATATATACAATATACACAGTTGATATGCAAAGATATTTAATTGCGCTAAAATCTGATAAATATAACAAATTACTTTAAGTTTTGATATAGTTTTGGAGATTTTACTTGGATGAGCAGTTGCGTAGCATATAGCATATTTGTACTGCATAATAAAGGAGAGAAAAATGCTAAAAGTTAAAAATTTGTCAAAGCATTATCCCGAATTTGATTTGTCAGACGTTTCGTTTGAACTTGAAAAGGGATACATTCTCGGCTTTATCGGTCGAAACGGGGCAGGGAAATCCACCACGATTAAATCGATTTTGAATATGGTTACGCCGACAGGCGGAACGGTTGAAATTTTCGGAAAAGATTTCAAAAGTAATGAACTTGAACTTAAAGAACGTATAGGTTATATGCTCGGCGAAGTCAATTATTATCCGAAAGTCAAAATTAAAGTCATTGCAAACGTATATAAAAAGTTTTTCAAGCATTGGGACGATGACGCATATAAAAAATATTTGACACGGTTTAATATTTCGGAAAACAAAAAAATCGAAGAGCTTTCGAGCGGAATGAAAGTCAAACTCGGACTTACGTTTGCGCTTTCGCACGGAGCGGAACTTTTTATATTTGACGAACCTACAAGCGGACTTGATCCGATAGCTCGTGACGAATTGCTCGATTTGTTTCAGGAAATAGTTTCGGACGGAGATAAGTCGATTTTGTTTTCGACGCATATAACGTCTGACCTCGATAAATGCGCCGATTACATCTTGTTTATCAAAGACGGAAAAATTGTGGCAAACAGCACGAAAGACGACCTTATCAACAGTCATTTGATTGTTAAGGGTAGTCTTGACGATTTAAGCGATGAAGTAGCTTCAAAGTTCATTGGCGTAAAGAAAAACAAATTCGGTTTTTCGGCGCTTGTCAAAAAGGCAGATTTTGAAGCCCAAAGCAGATTTAAGACAGAATTGCCTAATCTCGAAGATATAATGGTTTATTACAACAAGGAGGAAGCATAATGAAAAACATAATTTATAAAGAATTAAAGTTGTTCGTAAATCCGATTGCGTATTTTATGTTGTTGCTTAGCGCATTGCTTGTTATTCCGTCATATCCTGCGATTGTCGGCGTAAGTTACAGCTTGCTTTCTATAAGCATTTGTTTTAACATTGCAAGAGCAAACAACGATAACGTGTTTACGGCTATGCTTCCGATTCCGAGAAACGACATTGTAAAAGGAAAGCATTTCAGCATAAGTTTTATCGAATTGCTCCAAATTTTGACAGCCGTTCCGTTTGCCGTCGTTTCGCTTTTCGTGACCAATAAAAACGGAAATATTGTAGGGCTTGACGCAAATCTTACTTATTTTGGCATTACGTTTATATGCTACGGAGTGTTTAATTTAGTGTTTATGCCGTGGTATTTTAAAACCGGCTATAAAGCGGGCATACCTATGATTGTGGGTGTAATTGCGTATTGCATAGTTTACGTTGCGGCAGAGCTTTTGATAGGTTTTACGAATTTAAAACTCTATATTGACGGCATAAACGTTGCATACGTCGGCTATCGCATTATCGTTTTGATTTCGGGCATCTTGTTCTATATTGTTACGTTGATTGTTTCAAACAAGATTTCAAAGAAGAATTTTGAAAGGGTTACGCTTTGATAAATTTAACGGTATCATTAAAATCGAATATCCCGATATACGAACAGATTTACGACCAAATAGCGGCGCAGATTTTAAACGGAAAATTAAAGCCCGATGAAATTCTTCCGTCGATAAGAAATGTTGCAAGCGAACTTTCAATAAGCGTAATTACCGTAAAAAATGCGTGGGAGCAACTTGCTGCAAACGGATTTATTTATACCGTTGCGGGAAAAGGGTGTTTTGTGGCGCATGTGGACGATAAACTTGCCGAAAGAAAATTATCCATCGCCGCCGAAAGACTTAAAAATGACCTTGAATACTATAGGGGACTAGGAATAAGCCTAAGCGAACTTAAAAAACTTATCGATGAAAACTATTGAAAACCGCAACTATAAGCATTATGAATTATGTAATACTTAATTTCAGTGCTATATATGATAGTTATGTTAAGATTGTTTAATGTATTAAATTAAATAATGCGTTAAGATTTGTTAT
>JAQYCY010000099.1:0-2645 GCA_028724485.1 Bacillota bacterium
GATTGCGCCAAGCATTTTCCGTATGCTTTATAAACTTTTTTACTGTTAAAAGCTCTGCCGTTCAAGTAAAACTACATAAGGTTTATAAAATTTTTCTTGCCTTGCGCCGTAAAGTGTTATAAAATATATCTGTACGGAAAAACGGAGAAACGATACAAAAACAATTTAATTTCTTTTCCCGAATTAGGGACTTTGTTAGCGTCTCGCCGATTGGCGTTGCTAAATTTTTTGCGTGCAAAGCGTTATTCCTACAACAATTTTGTCTATAAAGGGGCACAAATGAAAACCGTTGCATTGACAGGCGCATCAGGCTCGATGGGAAGCGAGGCGCTGAAACAAATCTTAGAACTTGACGACGTAAGAGTAAAAATTTTGCTGCGACCGAAAAAATCAAACAAACGGCTTGCAAAACGACTTTCAAAAAAGTACAAAGACAAACTCGATATCATAATGGGCGATTTATCCGTCTATTCGGATTGCGAAAAATTCATTGACGGCGCTGACTACGTCATTCATTGCGGAGCGATTATTCCGCCTAAATCAGACCACCAACCGAATGCGACCTACGGCTCGAACTTTGTCGGCACAAAAAATCTTGTCGACGCCACTTTGAACAGTAATAGAGCAAACGAAATAAAATTCGTCAACATCGGCACGGTTGCTCTTTACGGCAATCGTGATTATCACCACCCTTGGGGAAGAGTCGGCGATCCGCTTATGCCATCGACTTACGACGTATATGCGGCAACGAAACTGCGTGCAGAGCGTTACGTTTTAGAAGCAGGACTTCCGCATTTCGTTTCGCTCCGTCAAACGGCTGTGTTGCACAAAAATATGTTTATGAACAACATAAAAGACGGGCTTATGTTCCACACTTGCTGGAATGCTCCTCTCGACTGGGTGACCGACGTCGACAGCGGACTGCTCTGCAAAAATCTCGTCAAATTCGATATGGACGGCACTTTGGCAAACGATTTCTGGCAAAGAGTCTACAACATCGGCTCGGACGATTCGGGACGTTGCACAGGCTATGACACGTTTGACGACGGCTTCAAACTTATGGGCGGTTCGACGAAAAAGTTTTTCCAACCGAACTGGAACGTCATCAGAAACTTTCACGGAATGTGGTTTTATGACAGCGACGTTTTAAACAATTATCTCGACTATCAAAAAACAAATCTAAACGAATATTGGGCAAATCTCGGCAAACGACTTTGGTATTTCAAGCTCGGCGCAATAGTTCCGCCGCAACTTATCTCAAAACTTGTCATTCAACGACTTTTCACGAACTCGAACGCTCCGCTTTATTGGCGTAAAATCAGACATTTAGGCAGAATGGAAGCGTTTTTCGGTCCGAAAGAAAACTTTGAATCGTTGCCGAAAAAATGGGACGACTTCCCTCTTTTCAGAGACGGAAAAACACCCGAGGGCGACATAGATTATTCTAAGGTCAAAACTAAGGAATGGGCAAAAGAGCACCTGCTTAGCCACGGCTATGACGAGAGTAAACCCGACAGCGAGCTTGACATAGAAGATATGAAACAAGCCGCCGCTTTCCGCGGAGGCAAATGTCTTTCCGAAACTATGACAAAGGGCGACCTTTACACCAAGCTCGAATGGGAATGTCACGACGGTCATAAGTTTTGGGCAACGCCGTACACCGTTTTAAAGGCGGGACATTGGTGTCCGGAATGTTGTCAACCTTTGCCTTGGCATTGGGGCGAACTTAGTCAGCACATTCCGTTTTTTGCACAGGTATATTGGGATACTCACGACAAGTCCGAAACGGGAACGTATCCGCTTTCAAACAATGAAGACGACTTTCTCAGCGAGGAATAGATGAAAAAAGCCATAATTTACGTTTTTACGGGTTCGGGCAACACCGAACGCCTTGCGAAACGCTTTGCGGAAGAGTTTAAAAATTTTGAAATCGAAACCGATATTTACGTTTGGGAAAAGGATAAAGCATTTCCTAACCCGAAAGATTATGACCTTGTCGGCTTAGGTTTTCCTATACACGGATTCAATCCGCCGAAAGTCTTTATCGAAATGGTAAAAAGTTTCCCTAAAACCGAAAACAAACCTACGTTTATTTTTAAAGTCGGCGGCGAACCTTTATGGCTTAACAACGCTTCGAGTCAAAAGACGTATCGCATTTTAAAACGTAAAGGCTATGATTTTATCACCGACAGACTTTACGTTATGCCGTATAATATGATTTTCCGTCATAACGACCGTATGGCGAAACAAATGTGGATTTACGCTAAAGCTCTTGTCAAGGCGAACGCAATCGACGTAATCGAAAACAAACGCGATAAAGTCAAACTTCCGCTTTTAAAGCGAATACACTCTTTCTTTTTCAGAATCGAATGGGGATTTTACAAATTAAACGGCAAGTTTTTCAAAGTAAACAAAAAGAAATGCATAAATTGCGGAAAATGCGTGAAAATTTGTCCTGCAAAAAATATCGAACAGAAAGGCGGCAAAATCAAGTTTCACGGAAATTGCATTATGTGCACTCGCTGTTCGTTCAACTGCCCTACAAACGCTATTTCAATCGGCTTGTTAAACAGGTGGAAAGTCAACGGCAGTTACAACTTAGACAAACTCGAAAAAGACGAAAATATAGCGTTTCCTTTTATAAC
>JAQYCY010000100.1:0-5436 GCA_028724485.1 Bacillota bacterium
TTTTATCTTCTGCCATACTCTCTCCAACGGCATACGCTACGTATGCCACAAAACACTTCTTGTATGTATTATAATACACATTTGTTTCTTATGTCAATATGTGTCGTTTCAAATTGTAT
This sequence comes from Bacillota bacterium, assembly GCA_028724485.1. Taxonomy (GTDB): domain Bacteria; phylum Bacillota; class Clostridia; order Christensenellales; family CAG-917; genus CAG-917. The sequence goes on from JAQYCY010000100.1 coordinate 120, forward strand.
TTGTTTATATCTGTATTGTTAAATTCAAATTTGCATTGTTAAATTTAAACGTTCATCAATCGTAAAAAAGGCCTTATGGAACTCATAAGGTCTCTTTAACACGTTTTTAGTTATGTCGTTTCAAATTGTATTTGTGTTGTTAAATTAAAATCCTAATGACAAACAGATTAGAATCTATAAATTCGCTAATCGTCATAAAAACTTCATGACATAAAAAATCCGCAATCAAGTTGCGGATTTTTTGTTTAATGCTTAAACGTCTTTAATGCCCATAACATATTTGACTAATAGTTTTCTAACAAAACATTTCATCTGACAGTACACGATTTACTAACAAAGCAATCTTTAAGCATAGATTGTTTGCCATAACAAACCGATTTTAAAGTGCATAGACCGTTTGCAGAACTGCTTAAAGCATAATAGTTTTTATTGCTAACAGTTCAAATTGTCGTCAAATCTATAAAAACTATTAACTATCTGATTGCTTTGCTTGCCGAGCTAAGTCCGACAACGTTGCCCGTACCGCTTGGAGCGGTGTATTTCTTTGCCTTGTCGAGATTTGAGTTAACCAAAAGTTGAAGCGTGTTTTTGAGCGTAACGTTTGAATCAACCCACTCGCCGTCCGTCGGGCAATATTTGACGTTTGTTTCTACCGTAATCGATTCGATTTTTCCGTTGCGCATAGTCACGATAAGTTCCGAGCTTTTAATGTTGTAAAACTCGTTGTTGAAATAGTTTTCGGCTTTTATAACGCCCTCGACGTTGTTTGAATTTACCATTTCGAGAATCTTGTCTTGCATTGCGACCGTATACTCGTCTTTAATGCCGATTTGATAGGTCGTTACACCGTCGGCAATCGTTTTTGAAAGACAATCGACTTTGCTTGCGTCGATAATAAACGGCGCGGTAAGATAATCGAAACGCGTATCGACGCTGACGTCCGAAAGTGGAGTTACGGTGTTTTTGCCCTTTCTCGAAACGATATAAACGCTTCCGTCCTCGATATTTCCGATTGTGTACTTATAAGTTTCCTTGCCTTCCGTTTCGGTGTGAGCGATGTATTCGTAGGTATCGTTGAAGTTCACAAAACCGTCTACGGTGTTCTTGTAAACTCTCGACAAAAATTTGTCTACGGTTGCGGTCACGTTCCAGCCCGGGTCAAAATCGTTGATAGCCGCAACGTCAAGCGAATATGCGTCATAGTTTTTCAAAGTTGCAAGAGCGTTGTTGATGACGGCAATATCGTCGCTGCAATTCTCGCCGAGCTTGAAACTCTTTATCGACGGTGGCAAAACGTTGCCGCTTCCGAGTTTGTGTTCGTAAGTAATTTTAAAGCTAACAAGCTGTCCTGCGACAGGAACTTTAATTTCAGCGCCGAACGTAAATTCTTTAAGCTCGTCGCCGTCCATATTGAAGTAAACGACTATTCCGTTGTTCGGATTCGTAAACGTAACGCCGCTAAGCTCGATATCGGTGTCAAACTTTGCAAGCGCGTCGTAAATGCCTTGAAGCGCAGAAAAATCCGACTCCAACTTCAACGTTGCCTGATACTTAAAGCCGTTTCCGCTGCCGTTAAGTTTGATATCGATAAGGTTTTCCGCTTTGAGTGCGTCAACGAGTTTAACAAACGGAAGGTTGACAAGGCTGAGTCCTTTGTCGTTTGTGCCGACGACGGACACCTTTTTGATTTTTCCCTTTTCGTTTGCAACGATTTTAATTTTTGAGCCGTTTTCGGTGTAAATGTACTCTTGCGAATCGCTGAGCAAAATTCCGCTTGTTTTGCGATAAAAGCTCAAATCGTTTGTCGTTTTGTTGTATCTGTACTTTCCTTCATAATTAGCGTTTGCAGTACCGTTAAAACCTTGATAGTTCAGCGTTCCGTTTATTTTCAACGAAAAATCGTAATTCTCTTCGTTTAAATCGCAAACCGCTTGTCTTGCTTCGACGACTTGCGCCGCAGTAGGCAACGGATCGTCGTTTTCAATCGTCGAACCGCCCGTAGAGCCGCCGCTCTCACCCGTTCCGGAGCCGCCTGTCGAACCGCCGCTCTCACCCGTTCCCGAACCGCCGGTTTCCGTACCGCCCGTAGGCGTTTTGCCATTATCGCCGTCCGACGTTTCGCCGCAAGCGCAAAGAGCTATGCATAAAATTACGCACATTGCCAAACATAAAAACGTAAATAATTTTTTCTTCACATTTCTTCTCCTGCTTTTTATTTTATGTCGTAATTTTATCTCATTTTGAGATATTTGTCAATATCACGGAATGCGATAATTATAATTTGTTTATGAATTTAAGATTAAAGCAACTTCGCGAAGAATTCGGCTACACGCAATCCTACGTTGCCGACTATCTTCACGTCAAACAAAATACCTATTCGCAATACGAAAACGGAAAGCGCGAACTTCCCTTATCCGCGCTGATTTTGCTTGCAAAACTTTATCAGACGTCAACCGATTATATTTTGGGTTTGCAACCCTATTAAAAAAATTTTGCAAACGCTAAGTGTTGTTTGCATTAAACATTAGTAGACTTTTTTAGAAATAAAAGCATTAAGTATTAGTAATTAAATTTGGTATTAAGTATTGAAATTAGATTAGATTTATAAGAAAAAAGTTTAATAATAGTTTTAAATAATTTCCATTAAACAATTTAATCGCTAAGTAGTTAGCGCTAAAAATTAGTTTTAAATATTAAACAATGCATATAACGTTTAGTTTTAATGCTATTATCTTTACATATTTAATTTTCAAAACGTTCATCAAACGTAAAAAAGGCCTTATGGAACTCATAAGGTCTTTTTAACACGTTTTTAGTTTTGTTAACTTTTCTATGCTAATATGCTAAACTACATATAAAACGTAATGCCATTTGATAAGTCGCACTCTTTTTGACAAGTCACGCTATCATTGATAAATTACCTATAATTTAATCGTCATTTTCGATAACAAGTCGTTTATAATTCGATAGGTCATTTTCGATAACAAGTCGTTTATAAATTAAAAACGAATTAGCGTTTATAGCTCTATCGAATTATTCTTAAACAAGTACGTTTGTGGTGATAAAGTCGACGCCGTTTTTGATAAGGCGTTTTGCGTCGCGCGCATTATCCACCGTCCAGCAGTTGACTTCGACGCCGTTGTCGTGAAGGTATTTAATTCTTTTTTTTGTCAAATCCCTGTAATATACGTCCAAAGCGAAACCGTGTTCGGCAAGGTGTTTTACAAGTTTTTTATCATATCTTGCCGACAGTAATTGAATTTTAAAATCTTTGCCGAGCTTTCTTAGGGTAAGGCAGTTTTCCCAATCAAAGGAAATGAAAACCATATTTTCCAAATAGCCCATACCCTTTATAATATCGATAATTTCGACGATATACTTCTCATCAAAGTGATTTTTAAGTTCGAGAACCGCAATTTTGCCGCCGTCTTTGCAAACGGAAATATAATCGGTAAGCATTGGAATTGTCGTTCCTTCGTCTGAAGTGTCACCGTTTTTCGGTTTAAGTCTGACCGCTTGAATTTTGTCAAGCGTCGACGTTTCGATAGGTACGTTGACGTTGCTTACTCTGCCCGTAAAGTCGTCGTGAATGATGACGTATTTTCCGTCAGCGGTAAGATGCACGTCGGTTTCGATTCCGAAATAGTTTTCTTTTGCCGCCGCTTTAAAGGACGCAACCGTGTTTTCACGGTTCAATGCGCTAAGACCTCTGTGCGCAATCATCTTGACGCCGTTCTTTTCGCCCAAATCGATAATATGCTTATAGCCGTTTGCCGCACGCTTAAAAAGGCACGCCGCCTCCGCAGGCAAATGCACCGCCCTGATAATACGATAAATCTTTTTCATTAAGTTTTCCACCCTGATTTTTAATTTAAATAAATTATAATATATCATTTTCAATATTTCAATAGGGAAATAAAAATATATACAATCTATATGCAAACTTTAATGCAAAGCTAACCGTGCGTAACAAATAGACAGCCAAGTTCAAACCGTACTCTATAATTAGCAAAATGCAAAGCTAACCATGCGTAACAAATAGACAGCTAAGTTCAAACCGTACTCTATAATCAGCGAAAATGCAAAGCTAACCGAGCGTAACAAACAGACAGCTAAGTTCAACCGTACTCTATAATTAGCAAAATGCAAAAGCTAACCGTGCGTAACAAATAGACAGCTAAATTCAAACCGTACTCTATAATTAGCAAAATGCAAAGCTAACCGTGCGTAACGAAAAAGAATAAAATTTGAAAAGGTGAGTTTTGGTTTTTCTTAAAAAGTTTTTTACAAAACTCGCATAAAAAAAACGAACCGACAAAATCGATTCGTCTGGTGCGCCGTCAGGGATTCGAACCCGGGACCCACGGATTAAGAGTCAGTTGCTCTACCAACTGAGCTAACAGCGCATATAAAGCAAAAATGCTTGCATTTCGTCCCTCCCAAATGGGGGGACTAGCAAGTCTTTGTGAAAGCTAATGCCAACACTTTGGAGCGGGAGACGGGATTCGGACCCGCGACTTTCACCTTGGCAAGGTGACACTCTACCACTGAGTCACTCCCGCATAAGCACTAACTTCAACGTGATTTATCATATCAAACTTTTAGCGTTTTGGCAACTGTTTTTCACATTCTTTTGAATTTTTTTTAATTGAACGGATATTCGCCTTACAAATAGCGTGATTTTGCCCCTTAAAAGACAAGCGAATATGATTTGCGACGCTAACGACGATTATGATTTGCCGTGCAAATGATAGTTATATTTGACCTAAGTCAAAGTAATATTTGAAACGGCTATACATATAGTTTCGCCCATTTGCCGCAAGATAAGTTTATCGGAATGCAAAAACCGATATTTTCGCTTTGCAAAAATGGTATTTGCTTTTCGTGCAAGTAGTATCGTTTTTGCTAACACAAATATGGTTTCGCCCATTTGCCGCAAGATAAGTTTATCGGAATGCAAAAACCGATTGCTATGCAATCGGCTTTTGCTTTTTCTAACTATTTTTTTTGTTTTTGTCTAAAACTTTTTGCTTTTTTATCAACGTTTTTTGTTTTGCATAAAACATTTTGCTTTTTTATCAACGTTTGTTGCTTTTGTCTAAACAATTTGCTTTTTTATCAACGTTTGCTATTTTTCTAAAACACTTTGCTTTATTTTCTCTTTTTCTTTATGACTATAACGACTGCCGCCGTAACTGCTCCTACTGCCGCTAAAACGCCTATCACTATGCCTGCAACCTTGCCGCCGCTTAGCGTGCCGCCTTGTTTGCCGCTGCCAGCCGTTGCCGCATTGTCGTATACGGCGGTAAGATTAATT
>JAQYCY010000101.1:0-8710 GCA_028724485.1 Bacillota bacterium
ATAGGAGATGATAAACCTAGTAGCTATAACTATATCAATGCAAAGTTTATTGTCGAAATTACGCCTGCAAATATTCACGTTGCGGTCAGCTCGTCGGATAGCAGAACGTACGGCGGCGATGAAGCAAAAGTGAACTACACCTTGAATTATAAGGGTAGCGCAATAGAAGCTAGCGACTATAACGGCTACGGAATTACGCTCGGCTCGTTCAAACGCGTTTTGATGGCTTCGAAAGACAGTGCAACTTATGAAGTTGCCGCAGAAGGCACTCGCTATGACGCAGTCAGCGCATTGGCACAAGCAAAAACAATCGACTCTAACTACGTCGACGCTTATTACGGCATTATGATTGACGAGGCGTTCAGCGCAAGCTCGAACTACACGATTGTTTACGACAACTACAACACCGTGTTCGGAAACGTCACCGTCACAATCAATCGCGCTAAGCTCGTTTTGAAGAACGGCGAAGACGGCACGTTCCAAGGCATAAATAAAGAATACGACGGAACGGCGGACGTCCCGACTTATAACGCAATCACAATCGGCGCATTGAGACCTGAGGATGATTTGACGATTAACTACGTTGTTTCTAAATATAGAAACGCAAACGGCGAATCGGCAGACGCAGGCAAAAAGACTATCGAATTTAAGAATTTCAGTCTTAGCGGCGCGGCGGCAGGCAACTATGAACTTTGGTACGTCGACGAAAACGACGGTTTGACAAAAGCGTATACAACCGATTCAACTTGGTTCGGAAAAGTCGACGCTGAAATCACCAAAAAGGTTGTCAACATCACAGTTGCAGGCATCAAGAGAATCAACAAGATTTACGACGGCTTTGACGAATACGGCGAAAGCGTTTTGTCAAAAGAAAACTTGTCGGCATTGGTTATCGGTTGCGACGTTCTTGACAAAATCGCCGAAGAATTTATCTCGAACAAGAGCAACAATAAAATAGCAATCAGCGGCGCATTCAGAACGCCTACGGGTGCGGCTCAAATCGGCGTTGCCAAAAACGTTGTCGTAAATGCGGAAATCGTTTACTTCCTTGAAAATGCGGCTAACAATTACAGCTTTGCAGGTGCGGACGGAATTGTCGCTTACGCAGAAGATAACAAAGTTGTTGTCAGAATTCCGCAAGTCGGTATCGGCGAAATCGAAAAACGTGAAATCACCCTTACGGGCGACGACGTCACGTTTGAAATTCCTGACAGAAGATACAACGGAACAAGTGAAATCAACCATGGCGATATTAAATATACGTTTAAAGACGGCGTTCTTGCTAAGAGCGACAGCTTTATAAAACTCAATATCACCGCAAAATACGGCAATAAGGTAGGCGGCGAATTCATAGAGGGCAAAAACGTCGGCGAATACGGCTACTTTAAGGTTACGTCAATCGAATCGATGAACAACAACTACGTTGTAAAATTCAACGACACGATTGATAAGCAAATTGTTGACAAAAACGGAAACGCCATGACGGCAAAAATTCTTCCTGCAAGACTTGTGCTTGCCGCAGAATTTGCAACCGACAGAAAATACGACGGAACGTCAGACGTCATTTTCGACGAATCGAACTATGGCAGATATGAACTTAAATTCTTCCTTGGCGACCAATTCGACGGAAACGACCTTGACAAACTTCGCGTGTTCTTTACGCTTGCTCAACTTCAATGGCTCGGCAAAGAAACCAAGTACGTCGTTTTGGACGAAGCGGGCAATTCGACGCTCAACGTTGACGTTCTCTTTGACAGCCTTGTAGTTTACGTTTACGACAAAGTCGGCGGCTACCTTAGCGAAGAAGAACAAAAGACCATTCTCGGAAACTACTGTCTTGTTGCTTACTCGTTTAACGGAACGGGTTATACGCAAGACACCGAAAACGGATATGAACTTTCGGTTGAAAACAAGACGGCGGTTATCGTTTCGGAGGGCGGAGCGATTACGGTTACGACCGACGCTGACGGTAACTATATCCTTAAAGGTTTTGAAGAATACTATAAGGACGAAAACGGCAACTACGTTTTGTTTGACGGCGAATACTATTCGATTCCGTCGGAGCGTTATTCAAAGAACGAGTTCAACGAGTTTGTCCTTGACGAAAACGGCAATTACGTTTTGCTTGGCGAAACCTACGTTCTTTACAGCTCGCTCGGCGAAAGATACGGCAAGGTCGGCGGCTATTATAAAGTCGGCGAAGCAACTTTCCTTAGAAAGGAACTTGCATTGACCGTTCAAAATATTTATATCAACGACAAATACTACGATGGCACGGCAAAAGGCACGGGCGGAATTAAAGGCAATGAAGGCATTTATGCATTCGACCAAGAATACGTCGAAGTTTCGTTCACCGTTGCATTTACGCAAATCGATGCGGGAACAGGCGTTAAGGCAAACGTTTCTATCGACCGCATTGCGGACAAGACGGACAAAAAAGTTGCGTTCAACTATACCCTTCCTGCAGGCATTTCGCTTACCGCATACGGTTATGCAAACATTTTGAAAGCTCCGCTTGCTCTTAGCGTTACGCTTGCCGATAAGGTTTACGACGGCAAGACCGTTACGACCGTAAGTGATTATGAGTTCGACTCGACTTGCTTTAAAGAACGTGACCTTATCTCGTCAAGTCCTGCAAAAGACGAAAACGGCAATCTTATTTACAAGGACGACGAAAACGGCGAATACGTTTATATCGTTGCAAACGGCGAATACCACAAGTTTGACGAGCTTGACGAATCGCTTAAAGAACAATATAAAGACGCGAAACGTTATAGCGTAAAAATGAATTACGTCTATAAATATACGCTCGATTATCTCTATGCCGCTATCGACAGCAAAGACGCTCTCGATATGGCTCAACACGGCACGGTTTATGGTTTGACTCTTAAATATAACGGTTACTCGACGGGCAACACTTATATGAACTATGAGCTTACCACCGTTTCCGTCAAAGACTGGATTAAAGATACCAATTCGTTTACCGAGGACGAATGGATTGACGCTACCAGCATAACAAAGCAAGAATGGCTTGAACTTAACAATAAGATGTTTGGCGCCACGACCAAAGTCAACGCTTACAGCCTTGCGGTTTATGCCGACAGAGAAAAGACAAACGGTAGAACCGTTATCGTAAACGGCGTTGTAAATACCGTAAGCGGCAACTATGCTTTAATTGACGGCAAGTATTATATGGTTGATACGCTTACCGAAATCGTTCCTTACGAAACGGCAACGGGCGTTGAAAACGAAGTCGAAGTTGAAATCGGCGGCAAAAAATACTATTACGTTCCTAAGCAAAACGCCATTTTGAAACTTGGCGGAACCTACTATCTTGCGGTTGGTGTAAACTATGACGAATACTCGAAAATTACCGTAGGCGGAAAAGATTATTATTACCTTTCAAACGCAACGGACGGCTTGACCGACTACTGCTTTAAGGTTGATAACAACTATGTCGTTAAATCGGGCGACACGTTTACCCTTTACAACTTCTTGTATGAAGGCAATATGCTTTTGAATTTGCCTGAATATTCGAAAGTCATCGGCGGCGTGACCTATTATACCGATGAAACCGTTGCAAGCGACGCATTCGTTAAATTCAATTTGTTTAACGAAAACGGCGAGAGCAGTTACATCTGGCTCGGCGACGTTATGACTGAACTTGCATCGCAAGACAGATACGCAAAAGCATATGCCTTGGACGAAAACGGAACTTACGTTCTTATCGGCGGAAAATACGTCCTGCTCGCCGAGCAACAAATTTGCGATTTGACTCAAAACGAAAACGGCGGATATTATCTTGTCGGCGGAGATTATATCTCGCTTGACGGCAACAGATTTAATAAAACGTACGTTTCGGATGCGGCAGGCGAGTTTGTCCTTGACGGCGAAACGTTCAAGCGTTTGAGTGATATTCAAAAATACTCGAAAGGAACAAAGGACGTTTACACTGAGGCTGAAAACGGCGAGTACGTTCTCATTCAAGGAGCATATACGCTTCTTAGCTCGCTTACTAAATATTCGCTCGATGCGGGAAGCGGAAATTACGTCGAAAGTGCAGACGGTGAATACGTACTTAACGGAACGGTTTACGTTCTTATAACCGAACAACAAAAATATACAAAGACTGTAGAAGACGAATTTACTCCTGATGTCAGCGGCGAATGGGTAAATCTCGGCGGCGTTTACGTTGAGCTTGCAACGGTTCAAAGATATGCCGAATCTTACGAAGCGGCAGAGAACGGAGCATTTGTCAAAGTCGGCGAGAATTATGTTGAAGTAGACCCGAACAACGTTTATGCTTTGACAGATAACATAAGCCTTGACAACATCGGCGAAAATTCGTATATCAGAACCGAAAGCGGCTTTGTTAAGGTTGTAGGCAATAGATACACTCTTACCGAAAACTTTGAACTTAACGCAGGCGGCGAATATATCAAACTTGCAGACGGCGTATATGAAAAGGTCGAAAACTTGTTTAAGTTCGGCTCTGTTGCACACGAAACGATTTACGACGTGGCAGGCGACAGTTGGTATGTCAAACAAACCGAAAGCGGAAACGAATATTATATTCTCACAGGTTTGACGCCTGAAAGAGACGGATATACGTCAAAAGATTTCTATAACGTTCAAGCGGACGGCGAGTATGCAAACGTCGACGGCGAATATAAGCTCATTTATGAACTTACAAAATACGCGCTCGACGCGGAAAGCGGAAATTACGTCGAAAGCGCAGACGGCGAGTACGTCTTTGTCGGCGGAAGCTATATCGCAGTTAGCAGCCTTGTAAAATACGCAAAAGTCGTTAAATACTATCATGCTCCTACGAACTTGAAGAACGACGTTGTTTTGGATAAAGAACTTGCGTTTGCGAGCAAGACGGGCGCTAAAATCGGCGGCGAAGACATTTCGGCAGGAATGAAGTACGATTTCAATTATGCTTCGATTGTTATCGACGGCGTAACGCACTTCTATTTCGCAAACGACAAAGGCGATAACGTATATGGCATTGTGGACGGCAGAACGTATTACAAGTATGAAGAAAAAGACCTTACGGTTGTCGATTACAGCAAATACGTTGACGAAAATCCGTACTCAAGTTCAAATTACTCGCTTGTTTATGGCGAACTTCTTGCTAAGATAAGCGTCAACAACGTGGTTTATGCCGTTATCGGCGACGAATTTGCTTCGGCTCCGAATGCAACCACCACGGCGGCGTTGGCATCGAACCTTAAATACAATAAATTGACTTATGGCGTTTCGGACGCAAACATTACGAAGCGTAGCATCAGACTTAGCGTCGGTACTCTTGACACCGAACCGCTTACAAAACAATACGACGGCACAAAGACCGTGTTCCCGTCAAAGAAGAGCGACGGCACCGGCAACAAGCAGCTTTACTTTGTCAGCGGTAGCCAAGTACCGGGTGAAGAATACTGCTTTGAAGTTATGCTCGGCGGTCTTGTTCTTGACGAAGCGCAATATATCACTTTGCCTGACGACAGCGATGCTATGAGCATAATGTTCAACAACGAACAGGCTTCGGCAATCGCGCTTGACAGAAACGTTATCTTTGAAATCAACAAGGCTAAGGGCTTGGCAATCAAAGGTGGCGCGCCTGATAGAGTAAAAGTCGAAAACTATATGTTTGAAAGCGCAGTCGTAACCAAGTCGGCTACGATTGAAAAGAAAGACGTTTCGGTTAAATTGGTCAACGGCGCTACAACCGAAAACAATAAGGTAGATAGCGCATATACCGATATAACCGCAAAACATAATGCCGGCTTGGAAGACGCGGCGTATGCAGTTGCAACTTATGGCGACAATATGGATAACGTCGTTTACTATTATGAATATAAATATATCGATAATAAAGGTGTTAATCAAACCTATTATACGACAGGCGACGGAAAGTACTATGCAACTGTTCAAGACGCATTCGACGTTAAGTCGGGCAATAAAGAGGAAGTAGCTTTTGCTGACGATTTGACTATCGACAACGAAAAGCAAGTATTCTCGAGAACTGCAAAACAAATCGACCTTGCAGGCGACATGACGCTTCCTACCGTGTCGAGCAGCGCGAACAACTTCAAGAACGCAGGCGTATATGCCTTAACGTTGAAAGACGGTTATGCGGCAAACTATAAGTTTAACCTTAACTTTGTCAGCGATTTAAGCGCGAAATTTATTTACAACAGCGACGAACACGCACCTGCACAAGAACCTACGCAAGAAACCAATTTTGCTTACGTTCGTTCGATAAGCGGACTTAACAGCGTTTCGGGCGTACTCTTCGTTCAAAAGCGTACCGCATATGCATATACGGACAACGCGACGAGAGTTTACGGCGCTATTGATCCTGAAGTTCCTGTTTTGTTCTCGTCAAGCAAGACGGAAAGAAACACGAACGGACTTGCAAACGGTCAACTTCCGTCATCGCTTAGCGGCGACATCAGAAGAGAGTTCTACAGCTGGAGCGGCGGTGCGTTCGGCACGAGAGTCGATTCGACGTCACACGTTACGGACAGCGAACATAAGTATGCTATCAAACTTAATCTCGATAGAGTAAACAACCGCAACTATATCGTTCTCAATTTGTATGATGAGGCAGTTGACGGCGAAGGAAACAAAGTACCGTACAGCCTTTACAACCCTGTGGACGGAACGGGCTACGTCGGCGAATTTGTTATCGAATATGCAGCGTTCCAAAACGTCAGACTTGACGATAAGTCTATTACCTTCACGGGCAACGAATATAAGCCTGTCGTCGTAGGTAGCGGTATTGCCGTTAAAGACTTCTCGCAAAGAGTCAAGAAAATTACGTTGAACGGAAACGACGTCACGGCAGACGGTATTGTCAATGCCGGTACTTATGCGGTCGAAGTCGAAATTGCGGCAACCGGTTATAAGACAACGATTATGAAGTCGACAGTTGTAATTAAACCTGCCGCTGTCAACCTTGCGGTGTTCAGAGAAACGTACAACTATGATAGGAAACCACACGGCATAGACGGTAAGACGACTGCGGCTAACGTTCTTCACGTGACATACGGCGGTAGTTTGATTTCGTACGGCGATATTATGATTATCTACACCGTACCGGGTAGCGGTGACAATCCTGACACGTATTTCTGCGGATTCCCTTATCGCACAGGTGACAACAAATATTACGCTTGTGATAAGGATGGCAATTACGTTGACGAATACGGAATGCTTATCACCGATCCGAGTGTGGAAAGAGTGCTTAAGAAATTGCCGAGCAAGGCAAACACCTACCCGTTCAGAGCGGTTTACAACCCTAATAAGGCTACGGAAACCGTGCATCCTGAAAACTTCTCGATTTCGACTTCCGAAACCGCAAACCTTACGATTAATCCGATTATCGTACACGTTACGGTTGATACGGTAGTTAAAGAATGGACAGGAAAGGGAAGCTCGGCGAACGAAATTACGTTCACTTATGAAACGGACAGCGAGTTTGCTTCGCTTGCAAATTACTTCACCTTAAACAAAGCGAACATCTCGTACTACAGAACCTACAACTTTGAAACGTCTTCAACCGTTGCAGGTATCGTTACGGCAAAGAACCTTACAGCAGGCAACTACAACTACACCATTAAGAGCAGAGACGCAAACGTTAAACTTGTGGGCGACGTTCAAGGCGTATATTATCTCGGCGTTAAGACGATAACGGCAACCAGCGAAGACGAATCGTTGAAGATGACCGTTACCGCAGACGAAAACAACTTGTTCTATGCCGACGCGGCATTCGGTGTGAAACTTGCTCTTGTAGAAGACGACGGCACAACGAAGAGCCTTTACTCGAAGATTTCGGCATACACCAAATCGCTCGGCAGCTTCTTCAAACCTACTGCGGTCGGAGCAATCGTAAACGCAGAACTCCACCGTCAGGCAACGGGCGGCAAAGTTACGATGGCACTCGATATTCCGAGCGGCGTTGAAAACTTTAAGCTCTACCTTATAACGAAAGACGGCGGAATGAAAGAAGTAAGCTACACGATTCAAGACGGTCAAGTCGTTGCTTCGACTGAAATGGTCGGTTACTTCGTATTTGTAGTTGACGGTGAATTCCCTTACTGGTTTATAGGCGTTATCGTAGCTATCGTAGTTATCGGCGTAGGCGTACCGCTTACAATCGTTCTCGTCAAAAAGAAGAAGGCCGGAACGCTTGGCGGAAAGAAGAAAAAGAAAGGCGAAAATGAAGACGGTGAACAATCGGAAGAAAACACCGACGGAAACGCCCAAGAGAATACCGACGGCGAAAACGAGGACAGCGAACAAACCGACGGAAAGAAAAAGAAAAAAGCAAAGAAAGAGCCAAAAGCTCCAAAAGAGCCAAAGGCTCCAAAAGAACCAAAGGCTCCAAAAGAACCAAAAGCTCCAAAAGAACCTAAAACGGCTGACGTAGCTGAAGAACCGAAAGCGCCTAAAGCACCTAAAGCTCCGAAAGCACCGAAAGCTCCGAAAACGGCGGAAACGGGCAGTGCGTCCGAAGCCCCTAAAGCTCCGAAAGCACCTAAAGCACCGAAAGCGCCGAAAGCACCTAAGGGCGCAGAATAATTCTAATATTTAAGCAGAAAAAGCAAAGGTTTGGGCCTTTGCTTTTTTGCTCTAGTGATATAGTTAGAGAAGATTGCGATAACTCCGTATTTTGTGCCTTTACTTTTTGCTTTAGGGGTAGAGTATA
>JAQYCY010000102.1:0-3463 GCA_028724485.1 Bacillota bacterium
CAACGCCGAGTACTCGAAGTCAAAGTCATTATTGCCGCTGTCGAAAGCGATAAGGAAAAGGACAAAGAGAAAGAATAACCAAAACCGCCGCCGACTTATTGTTGTTATACCTTTTGTTTTATTATGGCGAACTGATATAAAAACAAATAAGTTTAATTTAAATGAATTAAACGTCGACTAGTTTGAATTTACTCAAATGTAGAGTATTTAAATGAAACCTAAGAAAAAAACAACCTATGTAGTCATAGGTTGTTTGTCTTTATGGCTTTATAGTACGAAATAGCTACAGAATCTTGCGTTGTAATAGTTAATTACTTTACTTAGTTATCTTAAACATTTATTTGTTTGCAACGATACATAACCAATGTTTTTTAGCATTTGCATAACTTTTAATATTGAAGAACCCCGCCTTTTCTAATGCGGTATGTAGTTGTTTTTCGTTGTAAATATTCATTCCTCCTATTTTTTTTGCCCATTTTTCATCCTTGGAATTTGTTCCATCACTCTCGTTGCAAATAAGAAATGTACCACCGCTTTTCATAACACGGTTTACTTCGGCAAAGCTTTTTTCGAGGTCTGTCCAAAAATATACCGTCTCAAAAGCAGAAACACAATCAAAAGACTCTTCGTCAAACGGCATAGACGATACGTCGCCATAAACGATATCACACTTGCCTTGTTTGATTGCGATTGCGTTTAGTTTTTTCGATGCCTCTACGCTAACATTAGAATAGTCTATTCCCGTCACGTGTCCGTTTGTACATTTTGCTAGCCAATTGGCAATATTTGCCCCACCTCCACAACCGATATCCAATACTTGGGCGTTCGACTTTGCGGAAATTTTAGTAAAGCCCCACTTTGCCAACTTACTATGACCGCTGTTCATCATTTTCACCATTATTTTTCCGCCGAAACCTTGTGGCTTTCGTGTGTTTTCAAAAAAGCTCATATTTATCTCCTATTATTCACTATACTGTGTTATTCTTTTTGTCGATTATTTCTTTATTTTACTATGCCGATGACCGCTTTACGACCATACATGTTTAATATGAATTCATATTTTGTTTTTTGCGTTTTGTTGCCGCTATAATAGTTATAACAACACCTGCAACGATTACTACTGCTCCAACTAAAATAAATATATATCCCAATATTGGCATATGAAACGCTACACCGGGAATACATAAAATAATAGTCCCACTATTGTTTATTTCAACATTGATATAACTGCCGCCATTAGTTGTGGTAAGTTGTGTAAGTGTGCCATATGTTTTATTAACTATCACGAATTGACAATCAATATCGCCTTTTAACACTTTGGCAAAATCCGTCCATTGTCCAAATACATTTTCTTTTTTAATTATATTATACAGTTTGATAACAAAAAACCAAGTAGTTATCATAGGCTAACTTAACTTATTTATTAGTTACTAGACATCTCATACAAACAAGCTTTATATTCATAATTTATCTTTCATTTTTTCTGTTATTATTATTTTTTCTTATCAAAAATAGAAAATCACCCTCGATAAGGTATAAAAAAAAGAGAGCTATCGTTTATTCTCTTAAAAGATTTGTATTAAATTGTAGGCATTAGGCGGGGATTAAAACGAAGTCGCCGATTCAAGTCCTGTTTTTTGAAAAACGGGTCAAAATGCAGCTCCTGAATTCAAATATTCCGCAAGGTGCGCAAATCGCAAGAAATAGCAACAAAAAAGCACAAAACCTACTAAATCTTGTGCTTTTTGTGTGTTGTAGCTTTTTCGTACTACAAAGATGGTGCGTCCGATAGGATTCGAACCTACGACCTTCAGAATCGGAATCTGATGCTCTATCCAACTAAGCTACGGGCGCATAAACTTAAAGGCAAATTAAAGATACACGGATTTTCGTCTTTTATATGTTAAAACGAAAAAGCGAAAAAGTCCATTAAAATAAATCTTTTTTTGATATTTACAATCGTGGGCGGCGGTGTTATACTTTATTAAACATTTGGAGGGCATTGTTTATGGACGAAAGTAATTTCAAAGAGTTGTTAGGAAGAATAGGAAAGACGCCGCTTGTCGAAAGCGGTATCGATAGAGTTTATGCCAAACTCGAAAAATATAATCCTGCCGGCAGTATAAAGGATAGGGCGGCTTTGTTTATGCTTATCAACGGATTTAAAGCAGGGAAGCTGTCTAAAGGTGTTGTCGAAGCCACCAGCGGAAACACGGGCATCGGACTTGCGTACGTTGCAAGAGAACTCGGCGTTAAATGCGTTATCGTTATGCCCGAAAGTATGAGTTTGGAACGCCGCCAAATGATTGCAAAGTACGGCGCGGAATTGGTATTGACGCCCGCCGCCGAAGGAATGGCAGGTTCGGTAAATAAGGCAAAGGAAATCGAGACGGAAGGATATTATTTCGTAAATCAGTTCGGAAACATAGGCAACGCTTTGGCGCATTATTATACGACTGCCCCCGAAGTATTTAAGCAACTGCCAAACGCTAAATGGATAGTTGCAGGAATCGGCAGCGCGGGCACTGTTATGGGGTTTAAAAAATACATTTTGGAAAATGGCATAGATTGCAAGGTGTGCGGCGTCGAACCGGCGTCCAGTCCGCTAATTTCAAAGGGTATTGCAGGGGCGCACAAAATCCAAGGAATAGGCGCAAACTTTATTCCCGATTTGCTTGACAAGTCGAAGCTCGATAAAATTCTTACGGTGACGGATGACGATGCATTCGATTACGTCAAATGGTTTAATCGCAGAAAAGGCGAAAAAGTCGGAATATCGTCAGGAGCGGTTCTTGCGGCGTCAGAATTGCTTTCCGAAAGAGTGGACGGCGATATAGTAGCGATTTTGGCTGACGGCGGCGACAGATATCCGAGCAGCCTTTACGAAGAAGATTAAAAGTTGTCAAGCGGCGGCGGGCGATATTAAAAGTGTTTTGGACACGCATAAGTGACGGAGCGCGTAAAGTCGCTTAAATTCAAACGAATAGAATAAAACGTTAAAAGATAGCGAAAACAAGCGTTGTAAATAGCGATAACCAAACGTTGTTTTAATTGATAAAAACAAGTTGAAACAACTAATTCAAATTAAATATCAAGAAAGAAGCGAACGACCTTTTGTCGTTCGTTTTTTTATGCCGTGCGTAAAGTTGCTGTTTTGTGTCGCATTTGCGTTTATATTATTTTGTTAAGTAAAGTACAAAAGACGGCGCAAGACGGCTCGATTTTAACTATGCGAACGAAAAACGGTCTTTAAAGTTTTTGTTTGTCGCTATTTGTTTATTTGATTTGATATTTAACATATATAATGTTATTATATACATATGAAAAAGAAAGTTGTGGTTGGAATATCGGGTGGCGTCGATTCGGCAGTTTCGGCATTGCTTTTAAAAGAGCAAGGTTTTGACGTTATCGGTCTTTATATGTCGAATTGGAAAGAAACGGACGACAACGGTTGCTGTACGGG
>JAQYCY010000103.1:0-2300 GCA_028724485.1 Bacillota bacterium
ATATGCCAAAAAACGTAGCACGGCTAAAAAAGCTATGCTAAAAAGTGTAAAATAAACCGTTAAAAACGTGTGAAAACGTTGAAATATCAAACAAAACACGATAAACATAGCAAACAAAATCGTTAAAACGTGTAAACAAAAAACAAAAGGCATCGCTTGGCGACGCCTTTTTACGTTTTATTTCACATTACTTTTTATTACGCTTTTTGCGGTGGCATTATTGATTTTAAGTTTATTGCCGCAAATCGATTGCATTGTTAAGTTAGATTTAATTTTGCCGTTAAATTTAATCGATTAGCGATTTATCGTATATTGCCGTCGATAGCCGCTTTAAAGGTTGTTGACCTTTTTATAAAGTTTGTTTTATTAAGTCTTTCAAATGCCGCTCTTTGTTCGGCGTTTCGCGATTTTGAAGATAGATTTGAAAACGCATACACAAAAGGCTCGTCTTATGAAGTTGTAAAAGAGGCAATATAGCAACGATTGCTGAAAAATTTAAAGAAGAAAACTTGTTAGAATCGTGTCCTTCTATATGTTATCTTTTAAACGGTAAAAAATCGTCGTCTTCGTGAAGGTCGCCGAGAATTTTGTTGTCAATCAAAATTCCGCGTTTTACGGAATCGTAGCCGTATTTGTTGCGTATGTCGTCGATAGTTTTTTCGAGATTTAATTGTTTATCTTCGTTTTCGGAGAAGAACGAAAGCTGATATTTACTTGCGTCGTCAAGCCTAATTGCGCCAACGGTAATCGCTCTTAGCGGTGCTTTGAAATCGTGCATTTCTTTAAGCATTGCGATTGCGTTTTCGCCTATGGTTTTTGCGGACGCCGTAGCGTCTATAAGTCCTTTCTGTTTACCGTTCCATTTAAGGTCCAATCCTTTAAGACCGAGTGAAATTCCGCCGGCAACAAGATTATAGCGGCGAAGTCTTACGGCGACCATTTCGCTCAATGCGTATATAACCGTCTTTGCATCATCTAAAGTTTTAATGTCCTTAGGGGTAGTCGTGCCGTGACTGACGGATTTGGGAACAAACGTATCGTAATAGAGCTTTACTTCTTCGTCGCTTATTCCTTGCGCGGCGTTTATCATTTTATCGCCGACAATTCCGAAATGTTGCTTCAATGCTTTGCGGTCGGCTCTTGCCAAGTCGCCTATGGTTTTTACGTTAAGTTCGCTTAGCTTTTTGGCGGTCTTTTTGCCTATCATAATAAGCTCTGACGGCGACATATCGTAAATTATGTTCTTGAAATTGTCGCGGCTCAAAACAGTAACCGCGTCGGGTTTTTTGAGGTCTGAACCGAGTTTCGCAAGCGTTTTAGTGAATGATACGCCGACGGAAATGGTAAGTCCCGTTTCGCGTTTTATTCTCTCTTTAATGTCGTATGCGATTTTTTCTCCGCTTCCTAACAGTGGAATAGACTCGGTTACGTCAAGCCAACATTCGTCAATGCCGAATCTTTCGACGCGGTCGGTGTAGTTTGTGTAAATGTCAAAAACGATTTTGCTGTAATAGACGTACTTGTCGAAGTGCGGTCTTAAAAACACTACGTCGGGGCATTTTTGCTTCGATTGCCAGATAGGTTCGCCCGTTTGCACTCCTGCCGCTTTTGCTATCTGATTTTTTGCCAAAACAATCCCGTGTCTTAATTCGGGATTTCCGCAAACAACAATCGGCAAGCCGCTAAGTTCGGGGTGAGCGAGCGCTTCGACCGATGCGTAAAAATTGTTTAAGTCGCAATGAAGTATCGTTTTGTCCATACGCTTATTATAGCAAAAAATCTATTGCAAAACAATAGACATTGTTGTATACTTTATATAATATCAATAAAATTTTTACGGAGATAAAATCGTGATTTTAGTTACCGGCGGAGCAGGATACATCGGCAGTCACACTGTCAGAGAATTACGCAGTCGCGGATATGACGTAGTCGTTTACGATAACCTTTCGACAGGGCATATCGAATCGATAGGCGACGCGCTTTTCGTCAAGGGCGATTTGTTTGACGTTGAATTGTTGAAAGATACGTTCAAAAAGTACGGCGTAGATTCGGTCATCCATTTTGCGGCGTATTCGCTTGTCGGCGAGTCGATGATAAATCCGCTTAAATATTACAAGAACAACGTTTCGGGAACGCTTTGCCTATTAGAGGCAATGACTGCGTGCGACGTCAAGCACTTAGTGTTCTCGTCAAGCGCGGCGACCTACGGAGATACGGGCGAAGATATTATAACCGAAAACTCGCCGCAAAATCCTACAAGCGTTTACGGAATGACGAAACTTATGATGGAACGACTTATG
>JAQYCY010000104.1:0-4498 GCA_028724485.1 Bacillota bacterium
TTCGGTATCGTTTGCGGCTACGGCGTCGGAATAATATCCCCAAAGTATAATCGAAAACACCATAAAATATGCTATAGAAGTAAAGCCTGCAAGTCCGTCCAGACCGTCTGTCAGGTTTACGCCGTTTGTCATGGCGATATAAACAAAAGTAACGAACGGAATGATAAACCACCCCATATCGAACACGGCTGTCGTGAACGGCAAACGTATACTGCTTCCGATAAAACCGTTGTTATAGCAAAAAAAGCCGAGAATTATCGCCGCTCCTACCTGTCCGATTATTTTTTGATACGGTTTCAATCCGAGATTACGTTTGAATCGCACTTTTATAAAATCGTCCAAAAAACCGATTATCGCATAGCTGAGCGTCGCCATCGCCGACACGAGAGAAAACGTCGAATAAAATATAAGCGGCATCACTACGGCAGGCAGAACAAATATCCAGCCGCCCATAGTAGGAGTGCCGCTCTTTCCCTCGTGTTGCTTGACGTAGCCGAGAACGGTTTGTTCGGCTTTGTTTTTAGTCAATATTCTTTTGACAAGCGGAGCTAAGCCTAACGCCGCCAAAAACGACAGAATCAGGCTTAAAAGCATCCACAATTTTCCGTTTATCATCTTTTCGCTCCTCTTTTGAGAACCGTTTCAAGGTCGCTGTAGGGAATCTTCTTTCCTTTGATTTCCATATAGTTTTCCGCACCCTTGCCGGCAATTACAACTGTATCGCCTTCCGCCATTTCGTTCAAAGCAAAAGCTATGGCCTCAGCTCTGTTTACGATTGTCTTCGACGGTTTAACCGCTCCGCATTCGATATCCGCAATAATCTTCTCGGGATTTTCGCTTCTCGGATTGTCGCTCGTCAAAATTACGGCGTCCGACAGTTCCGATGCGATTTTACCCATAATTTTGCGTTTTGAAACGTCACGGTCGCCGCCGCAACCGAATACTGTTATGAGCCGCGACTTTGTAATCGTTCTTGCCGTTCTCAAAAGATTGTCAAGCCCGTCGGGCGTATGCGCATAGTCGATTACTATAAAGCCTTTTCCGTTTTTCAAGACGTTAAATCTTCCGTCGATAGGTTTTAGACGCCTTACGCCTTTTTTAATCGTTTCAACGTCAACGCCGAGCGAGCTGCAACATATCATAGCCGCCAGCAAATTGTAAACGTTAAAGACTCCGTACAGCGGCGATTTCATTTCAAATACCTCGTCGAACATATTCGCGACAAAGCTTGTTCCGTCAAAGTCGGGATATACGTCGATTGCAAAAACGTCGCTCGGCTCGTAAAGTCCGTAAGTTATGACGGGGATTTTTGAATTCAGCGCAAGTTTTCGACCGTATGCGTCGTCCACGTTGACAACCGCCGCTTTTACGTTCTTTCCGAAAAACGATAACTTTACGTTTGCATACTCGTCAAACGTTTTGAAAAAATCGAGATGGTCTTGCGTTACGTTTGTAAATACAGCAAGGTCAGAGTCTATGCCATAAAGTTTGTCGAAATAGATAGCGTGCGCCGACACCTCGGCAACGACCACTTCGACGGCTCTTGTTCGCATAAGTTGCAGTAACTTGTTTAGTTCGTATGGGTCGGGAGTCGTCAGTGACTCGCCTATTTTTTCATCGCCTACGAAATGTCCGATTGTGCCTATCGTTCCGACCGTCAATCCGGCGGTTTTAAGCAAACTCGACAATATATGCGCAGTCGAAGTCTTGCCGTTTGTTCCGACGATTGAAACGAATTTCATATCTTTTGCAGGATTGCCGAAATAATTTTGACAAGCGATGCTGTAAGCCTTTCTCGTGTCTTTAACTAAAACGTAAGGCGCGTTTACGGGTCTTTCGACAAGAAAGCAACTAACTGTGTTTTTCAATCTTTCGACAAAGCCGTGGCCGTCTACTCTCGTGCCGCTAAGACAAATAAACATATCGCCGCTTTTTGCCTTTTCGCTCATCGTGCATATATCATCGATTTGTATATTTCTATCGACGTTCCATTCGATAATTTCTAAACCGTTAAGTAAATCAGACAATTTCATAGTTATCCTCCAAGATACTTTATTTGATTTTATCAATAGTAATTCTTATGGGTTTTTCGTGTCAATAGAGGCGCAAAAGTAGTCAAAACGCCCTTTTATGTGACAAAAAGCACGGTATTTCGCTTGTCGACTTTTGCCCCCTTTAAAGGAAATTGTTCCGTTACGGTTTCGCCTTCGCCGTCCACTTCGTAATGCAATCCGAGTCCTTTTGCCTTTTTTATCGCATCATCGATGCTAAGTCCGACAAAATCCACCAGCTCGAATTTATCGCCTATTATTTCATAATCCTTATCTGTATAAGTCGGCGCGATATTCAGATAATCGAAAATTCCGCCGAATATTTCGCCTACGATAGGAGCGGCGACCAAACTTCCGTAATATACGCCGCCATTCGGTTCGTTTACAATAAACAAAACGCCAATGTCTGCGCCCTCGGTTGTCGAAAAGCCCAAAAACGACGAGTAGTATTTGCCTTGGGCAATTCTTCCGTTTTCGTATTTTTGCGCAGTTCCCGTCTTGCCGATTATGCTGTATCCTGCTCTGTAAGCGCCCTTTCCGCTTCCGCCTTCAACAACGCCTCTTAGCAGTTCGCGCATAGTGTCGCTAATGGATTTCTTTAAAACCTGCTCGCCTTGCGTAGATGAATTTATGCTCAAAGTTTTGTTCAGCGTCGTATCGACCGCGGTAGACGCAATAAACGGACTTACGGTGTATCCGCCGTTTACGACGCACGAGGTTGCCGTTAAAAGCTCGATAGGCGAACAGGCAATCGCCTGTCCAAAGCCTATTCTTGCAAGGTCTACGCTTTTTACCTTATCTCGTTTTATCGTTATTGCCTGAGTTTCGCCGAACATATCTATTCCCGTTTTAGACGTTAAACCGTAAGCGTTCAAATAGTCGTAAAACTTATCCGTTCCGAGTCCTAATGCGCTATCCATAAAAACGCAGTTACAACTTTGCGCGACGCCTTCCGCAAACGTCAAACTTCCGTGACCTCTCGTTTTCCAACACTTTATGTTTTTGCCGTCGACCGTCCTGTGCCCCGAACAATAAAAACCGCTGCTCGGCGTATATACGCCCTCGTTTAACGCGCTTGCCGCCGTCAAAATTTTAAAAGTCGAACCGGGTTCGTAAACGGTGGAAACTATTATGGATTTCGACGTCGAAAACAATTTCGTTATGTCGTCACGCGGCACGTTGTTAAGGTCAAACGACGGAGCTTCGGCAAGTGCCAAAACTTCCCCCGTTTTATAGTTCATCACAACGCAGGCAACGCCCAACGGGTCGTATGTCGCAACCGCTTTTGCCACGGCGGCCTCGGCAATTCTTTGAATATAATAATCGAGCGTGGTGACGACGTTTAACCCTCTTACGGACGGAATATAATAGCTTTCGTTTTTTCCTATCGGTCTGCCGACCAAGTCCGCTTCACTTAAAATTTGCCCGTTTACGCCCTTTAAATACCTTTCGTAGTACGCTTCCAGTCCCGTTTGTCCCACGCCGTCGCTCGACGTGAAACCGAGCAGTTGCGTCATAAAATCTCCGTAAGGATAATATCTGAAATTGTCTTCGGCATAATAAATGCCGCTCTTTCCGCTAGCATAAATTGCCGTAAGCTGTTCTTTCGTCACGGCAGAAGCAATAGTTACTTCGGACGCTCGTTTGCTTACCTTTTCAAGCACTTTTTCGTAATCGAGATTTAAAACGCTCGACAAACATTTCGCAACGCCGCTCTTGTCGGTCACGGCATTAGGTCTGACGTATATCGTATATTTTGTTGCCGTGTCGGCAAGCGTAATTCCGTTTCTGTCTAAAATTTTACCTCGCGGCGCATCGGTCGGAACGTCGCGGAGCCATTGCGATATGGCTTTTGCAGTCAGCTCTTTCGATTGTGCAACCATAACGTATGCAAGTTTTGCAAAAACGCCGATAAACAAAAATAAAAAAATCAACAGCAAAACAAACAGCCGTTTTGTAGGCGAATAATTTGTTTTGTTTTTAACTTTTTCGTGACTACCGCCTGTCGCGGCGGAATTGTTTGTTTTTTTAAATCGTATCGACCTTCTTTTCGGAAATGAAAATTTCATAAGCACCTCAAATATAAATACTCACGAAAACTAAAAAGTAGACTAACATAGCCTATTTGAACTCTATCTACACTATCAAAATTACAAATTTTTCATTATAGGCTTTGCAAAATTTAAATTGATAATTACATTTTAAAAACAATAATTTAATAGAATTATTAAATAATAATATGACTATTAAAAATCTAACTATTAAAATAAATAATGAATTATTAAATTAAAAAAAATGTTTATTAAAAAAACGGCACTCAAATAGACTTCGGAAAAGTTGCAAATACTGTTGCTATTAATAAATTACTATTTTCATTAAATTGTCATTATTAAATTACTATCTTCATTAAATCATATCATTATTTATAGTCCAAAATTTAAAGTCAA
>JAQYCY010000105.1:0-4015 GCA_028724485.1 Bacillota bacterium
ACGACTATATAAACGGCAAAAAAGAGCCTGAAAAAGTCAAGTATGCTCACCCTGTTTTGAAAGATATTTTGGGCGTTACTTACGGCTGTATCGTTTATCAGGAACAGGTTATGCAAATCGCAAAGGACCTTGCAGGATTCAGCTTCGGCGGCGCGGACATTATGAGACGTGCTATCGCAAAGAAAAAGCTCGATATTCTCAACGAGAACAAGGCGATGTTTATACACGGCGGCGATATGACTGTTGCAGGCGGCGTTGTAAATCACGTTAAGGGTTGCGTTGCAAACGGCGTTCCCGAAGAAGTCGCGGAAAAGTTGTGGAATCAAATTCTCGATTTCGCTTCGTACGCGTTTAACAAATCGCACGCAGCGGCTTATGCGGTCGTCAGCTATCAAACGGCATATCTTAAAAGATATTATCCGCTTCACTATATAATGGCGGTCGCAAACAACCGAATTTCAAGTTCGGAAGAAGTTAAACACTACGTCAATTATATAAAGGAAAGCGGCTACAAAATTTATCCGCCTGACATAAACAAGTCGTCGAAATTGTTTACAATCGAGGGCGAGGGTATGCGCTACGGACTTAACGGAATAAAGAATATGGGCGACGCCGCAATGGAAACGATTCTGACTGAACGCAAACAGAACGGCGACTATAAAGATATCCGCGACCTTGTGAGCCGCAATCCCGAAATCAACAAACGTATGCTCGAAAGCCTTATAAAAGGCGGTGCGCTCGATTGCTTCGGAAAGACGAGAGCTACGCTCATTGCAAGCTACGAACAAATCGTGGACAGCGAAAACGCGCTCAGAAAGAATACGTCGAGCAATCAGATTTCATTGTTCGACGACCTTATCGAGGACGTTCCCGTAAAATATATCGAATTGCCGGAATACGACAAAACGCAAAAACTCAACTTTGAGAAGGACGTTTTGGGAATGTACGTTTCGGGACATCCGCTCGACGATTTCCGCGGAAATACGCAAGGCTTTAATTTTTCGACCGAAGATTTGTTCGTCGAAAGCGTAGACGAGGACGGCAATCCCGTTTTGGTCGGAAACTCCGATCTTGACGGTAAGAACGTATGCTTCGGCGGAATTATCGGCAGTTTTGAAAAAAGGCTTTCAAAAAACAATACGCGCTTTGCGACGGGGAAGGTCGAAGATTTTTACGGCGTCGTTACTTTCGCTATGTTCGGAAGAGCGTTTGAACGCAATCAGGCGTTGCTTCAAACGGAAACACCTGTTATAATAAACGGCAAACTCGATATGAAAGTCGAGAGCGAGCCGAAAGTGGTCATCGACACTATCTCGGTTTGGCACAAAAAAGAAGAAAAGGCGGATAGCGAAACGACGGCTAAAAAACAAGCCGCTAATGCCGCGCCGATAAAAAACGAGAGCAAAACAAAACTCTACGTCAGGGTTTGCGACCGTGGATTGCTTGACGTCGTGATAAATTTCCTCAAACGCTTCGAAGGTGAAACGCCTGTCGTCATAAAGGCGGAAATGGGGGCGGTGCCGCAAGTGTTCGAGTTTAACGGCGGTGTAGACCTTAGCGACGAATTTGTTTTGAAACTAAAAAACATAGTGGGAAACGACAACGCTAAGGTAGTTGCGAAAACCAAGCAACAAAAAAACTAAGGCAAAACGGATGTATGCGACGCATTTAGGGGTGGTTTAAAATTTAATTACCTATTGACCTATTATTATAAAAATGCTATTATATTAAAGGTTCGTTATGCGTTTTTGCTTATGCCTACGACGGCTTACAGCAGAGCATAATCACGTTTTAAATTTGTGTTACGCTTAAACTTTGTTTTAAAGTTTGAGACAACAAACGAAAGACAAATCGCATTAAATTTTTAGAGGTTATAAATATGAAAAAAGTTGCTATTTTAACAAGTGGCGGCGACGCACCGGGTATGAACGCCTGCATCAGAGCGGCTGTTCGTTATGGCATTTACCGTGGTTATAAGACCTACGGCGTAGAAAGGGGATATCGCGGACTTATCGAAGATGACATTTTCCAAATGTATCCAAGAAGCGTCAGTGATATCGTTCAAAAGGGCGGCACGATTTTGCATACCGCAAGATGCCCTGAATTTAAAGATTACGACGTTCGTATGCAAGCGGCGGAAAATCTCAGAAAACGCGATATCGACAATCTTATCGTTATCGGCGGCGACGGCTCTCTTCACGGAGCTCTCGATTTGTTCAACGATTTCGGAATCAACGTAGCGGGACTTCCGGGAACGATTGACAACGACCTTGCTTACACCGATTTTACAATCGGTTTCGATACGGCTGTAAACACCGTGCTTTGGGCAATCAACCATCTTAGAGATACGAACACGGCTCACGAGCGTGTTTCGATAGTCGAAGTTATGGGCAGAAACTGCGGCGATATTGCGCTTTACGCAGGTCTTGCAGGCGGATGCGAATACGTTCTCGTCCCTGAAATCAAAGTCGATTTCAGAGAAGTTGCCGAAAGCGTTCAACAATCGACGAAGCGTGGCAAAACGTCTAACATGATTGTCTTTGCCGAAGGCGCAGGCGATAAGACGGAACTTATTAAAGCCATAAAAGAAATTACGGGCAGAACGCCGACCGTTACGACTCTCGGTCATATTCAACGAGGCGGCGGCCCTAATATGTCAGACCGTATTTTGGCGGCAAGAATGTCTGTGCATGCAGTCGACGTTTTATCGTCGGGTGAAGGTGCTTGGGCAGTCGGCATAAAGGACGGAAAAATTATCGATATGGACCTCGCAAAGGCTCTTTCGATGAAGAAAGAAGTCGACAGCGAGCTGTATAAACTCACAAGAGCATTGAGCATTTAATTTAAAGGAGAACAAAATGAAAAATTTAGTCGGAGCTTGTATGTTTGGTCAATCAGGCGGACCAACGTCAGTGATAAACTCATCGGCAGCAGGCGTTTTTTGCGAAGCGTTGAAGCAAAAGAACATCACGGAAGTATACGGAGCGGCGCACGGAATAAAAGGTATATTGAACGAGGAATTTTACGTCATCAACGAAGAAGACCCGAAAGAACTCGAACTTATGAAATATACGCCGTCATCGGCTCTCGGTTCGGTCAGATATAAACTTAAAGATTATAACGTAGACCCGACCGATTATAACAGACTTCTAGAAGTTTTCAAAAAATATAACATTCGTTATTTCTTTTACAACGGCGGAAACGATTCGATGGATACCTGCAACAAGGTTTCTAAGTTCTTGAAACAATCGGGTTATGACTGCAACGTTATCGGCGTTCCGAAGACTATCGACAACGACCTTTACGGCACCGACCATTGCCCTGGCTATGGCAGCGCGGCAAAATATATCGCAACGACCATTATGGAAATTAACCTTGACGCAAAGGTTTATGACACCGGTCTTGTTTGCGTAATCGAAGTTATGGGCAGAAACGCAGGCTGGCTTACGGCTGCGGCGGCTCTTGCAAATTACAAGGGACTCGGAGCAGACCTTATCTATCTTCCTGAAGTTCCGTTCGATATCGACAAGTTTATAAGCGACGTCAAGGGCGTTTGCGACAAAAACGGCAACAAGTGTATCGCCGTAGTTTCGGAAGGCATTAAGACGAAAGAAGGAAAATACGTCGGCGAATTTACTGCGTCCAGCACCGACCTTTTCGGACACGCTCAACTTGGTGGCGTCGGAGCTATGCTCGCAAACCTTGTCAAGGAAAAACTCGGCGTAAAGACGAGAGCAATCGAATTTAGCCTTATGCAACGTTGCGGAGCGCATCTTGCGTCTAAGGTCGACGTCGAAGAAGCGTTCGAAGCAGGTTCTGCGGCAGTTAAGTATGCCGTCGACGGCGAAACGGACAAGATGGTTATCTTTGAAAGACAACCCGGAAAAGAATACAAGATGAAACCTGTTCTTATGCCTATCGAACAAGCGGCGAACACGGAAAAAACCGTTCCGCTCAGCTGGATAACGAACAACGGCACGGGACTTAGTCAAGAATTTGTAGATTATGCGCTTCC
>JAQYCY010000106.1:0-6120 GCA_028724485.1 Bacillota bacterium
CAAAAATAAAAACAGCTCACGCTTTTTTCGTCCGTAAGCGTAAGCATTACCGTAAAAAGTAGAACGATAAATTCGCATATAGTCGAACATCGTTCTGCCGGTATTTTCAAACTCACCCAAATAACTCATTTTTCACCCTTATGTTTAGTATAAAAAAATAAAAACGATAAGTCAATAGCATACGACGATTATTACGATAATTTAACAAACAATTTGTCAAAATTATTGCATCGAATTTTTATATTTTATAAAAATTTTTTACAACTTTTTTTGAGGATTTTAAAATAGTCGCAATGTAGTCGTAATAATTGGTAGACTACTCGCAGGCAATCAAACATAGTCCTGTCATTCTGCATAGCTAAATACGCATTGCATTATGTCGGGCAAACAAAAAAACGCCGCAATGGCGGCGCTTCGTTCATTCGTTTTTCTCGGCAATGGTTGCCGAACTTTTAGTTTTACTAAGCAATTATTTTGTTTTTCTTGGCAGTAAAACTTTCTATCTCGCTTAGCAATAAACTTTTTTTCGGTATTAAAAATTTTAATTTTGTTTGAAAAAAGTTTTAATCTTTTGAAAAAAGTTTTTGTTGTTTTGAGCTTATCTCCTACAATTACTTTTTCTCATTTAAAAGTTCGGTTATGCGTTTTGAATAATACAAATCGTGAATTGCAAGTCCGATATTGTAAACCAAAATTCTTTCGTCATCGCTTTCTCTGCCCTTTTTTTCGCCCGATAAAACTTCGGCAATTTCTGCAAACGACTTGTACTTGTCGAAATATTTAAACTCGTGCAAATGTCCCGTGTCATCACCAAACACTTTGTCAAACGTCAAATCGCATCCCATAAATCCGCGAGTGTGAATCGGTATAATCGTGCAACCTTTCTTGTACGTTTTCTCGTCGCAAAAGTCACCGTCCATATAAGACACCGCCGAGAAAATCAAATCGCTGTCAGAGAAAGTATCGACATAATTGTCGCACAAGATAAATTCTACGTTCTTGATATCCTTATACCTTTGGACAAATCTTTCGCCCTCGCCCATAAAATTGTAAAGTTTGACGACTAATTTTCTGTCTGAAAAAATGTCAAAGAAAATATCTGCGGTATGACGCATTATGTTTCCGAGCCCGATCATCGAAACGGTAGAAAAATCTTTTCTTGCAATAAGCATTGCCGAATGAACAGCAACTGCACCCGTACGCATTGCGGTAATTTCGTTTCCGTCCAAAATAGCGTCCATAAGTCCGGTAGAATATTTATACAACAAAATCTTCGCGTCAAGAGCAGGCACTCTGTCAACATAACGGTTGACAAGTTTCACGCCTGCAACGTCAAGAGGCTCCATAATCGCCGGCATAGTGTTGTAAAAAACTCCGTTTTCTTTTTTAATGCTGATTTTAGGCGGCAAGTCATACTCTTTTTTATGCCTTAAACAAATGTCTACCCATTCGACCTTTTGCTTAGAAGAAATGTTTAATGCCTTTATTTGTTCATCTGTTATAATCATACAAGTTCCTTTTTCAATGCGTCTATCAAAACGTTGTTGTCGTGCGTATCTCTTACTGCAATTCTGACGAAGTTCTTACCTTCAAAATAGTTTTTAGACGAAAGATCCTTCATAAGAATGTTATATTTATCAAGCAACTTTACACACAAATCGTAAGACGAAGTTTTTCCGAGGTCCGCCATAATGTAATTGGCTTCCGAAGGATATACCTTTATCGATTTAATCTTTTTAAGTTCTTTAATCATTCTTGTACGCTCATCGGCGATTTTGTCGCAAGCCGAAGAATAGTCTTTTGCATAAAGGTTGTAAATTTGCAAGTAATACTCCGCAAAACTGTTTATATTCCATACTTGCATAAGGTTTCTTAAACTCTTCAACAATTCTTTGTCATAGCTTGCCAAAATTCCAAGTCTTAGTCCCGGAACGCCGTAAGACTTGCTTATGCTCTTAACGACAACCAAATTGTCGTATTCTTTCAAAATCGCATTGTCCAAAAGCGTAAATCTTCTGTCGCTGACTGCAAAATCGACAAACGACTCGTCAACGACAATTCGGCAGTTGTTTGCCTTTGCCACTTTAACAAGTTCGATAAGGTCGTCTTTGTCAATCAAATATCCGCTTGGATTGTCAGGGTTTACGAGCATCAATGTATCGACCGATCTTGTCATCTCGGCAAGGTAGCTCACGTTGTGCGCATAATCCCACGCCGAATTGTCGATTTTAACAAGTTCTGCGTGTCTGAAACATCTGACGTATTCGTTAAAAGTCGGAAGCGCAACCGCCACTTTGCCCGTAAGATATTCGCCCAATACGTTTATAAGTTCGGCAGCGCCGTTACCTACAAGCATACTGTCCATATCGACGCCAAAAACTCTTTCGGCGTTCATGTTTTGCATATTGAGTCCCGACGGATAATCGCAAAGTAAAACAGGAAATTCCCTTTGCAATTTTTCCACCATTCTCTTAGGCGGGAAATACGGATTTACCAAATAGCAGAAATCAAGCATTCTTTCATAACGCCAATAGCCGCCGAATTTCGACATAACAAGATTGTACTTGTCCTTGCCTTTGCTGAACATAACGCTTGAAATGTCGTAATCTTGCGCGTCGTCAATTTCATACCACGGCATATCGCCGATATCGTATCCGTAAATGCGGCTTTCGGACAAAGGCGAAATGACTTTCAATACGGTTTCATAATAGCTGTTAAGTCCGTACGCTTTCATATAGGCTTCAAGGAAAGGAATATAAATCTTTTTGTTGAATTCCTTGCTGAGCTTATAAATGTTTACCGTTTTATAATATTGTTCGCCGCTTGCAAAATCCATATCGATTTTATCGACAAACTGAACGATATCGTTTTTCTCGTCAAGAGTGACGCAAGTTCCGTCCATCCAGCTTGCATATTTAGCGACTGCGGCAATAGTCGGATGCGGGTCGTCCACAAGTTGTTTTACGATTGACGTATCGTAAATAAGGTCAGATTCCATAAGAATGATATCGTCCTCGACAAGATAATCTTTTGCCATATAGAACGAGTAGATATTATTGCTTATCGCATAATCTTTATTGTCGATAAATTTAAACTTAACGTTTGAATTTTTATAATTGCTTTCGATATACTTGATAAGATTGTCACCGCAATAACCCACGACGATAATCATCTCTTTTATGCCTGCCATTTCAACGGCTTCTATAGCGCGGTCGATAAGTTTTTTACCTGCTATTTCAACCATACATTTTGTATTGTTGTTAGTAAACTTGCCTAAGCGTTTGCCCATTCCGGCAGCCAACATAAGTGCTTTCACTATTTATCCTCCGATAGTAACTTAATACTTTTTAATTATATCACCACACCTGATTTTACGCAATAATTTTTTATCGTATACGCCACTACTATTCAAACTCTCAAATAACATAAAGCGAGCGCCGCATTTATATGCCGAATTCGATAAATCTCAATGCAATAATCATCGCATTTTTAACTGCCAAGTTTTTAATCGCCGCATTTTTAAATCACCGCTGTTTTAGTCGTCTCTTTCAAATTGTCGCATATTAACGCCGCAGATTTTATCACTACTGCATTTAGTCAACGTATTTTCAAAAAATTCAGCACTAAAGGGCATATAAAAAAAGCTACGCGGTGCGTAGCTTTTTTTTTGCTTTACTTTAAGTTTATGCTTTGCTTTAAGATTAAAGTTCTGCAAAGTATTTGATGGTTCTGACCATTTGTGAAGTATAGCTGTTTTCGTTGTCGTACCAAGAAACAACTTGTACTTGCGTGTTGCCGTCTTCCATAGGAGCAACCATTGTTTGAGTTGCGTCGAAGATCGAGCCGAATCTTGAACCGATGATGTCCGAAGAAACGATTTGGTCTTCATTGTAACCGAACGATTCGGTTGCTGCCGCCTTCATAGCTGCGTTAATTCCTTCAACGGTTGCTTGTCCTTTAACAACTGCAACAAGGATAGTCGTCGAACCGGTTGGAGTAGGAACACGTTGTGCAGAACCGATAAGTTTGCCGTTAAGTTCAGGGATAACAAGACCGATAGCTTTTGCAGCGCCGGTGCTGTTAGGAACGATGTTCACAGCAGCTGCTCTCGAACGACGAAGGTCGCCCTTTCTTTGTGGTCCGTCAAGAGGCATTTGGTCACCGGTGTAAGCGTGAACGGTGGTCATGATACCCGACATAATAGGCATATAGTCGTTAAGAGCCTTAGCCATAGGAGCCAAGCAGTTCGTGGTGCAAGATGCAGCAGAAATGATGTTGTCTTCCTTTGTCAAGGTCTTGTGGTTTACGTTGTAAACGATGGTTGGAAGGTCTTTGCCTGCAGGAGCAGAAATAACAACCTTACGAGCACCTGCATTGATGTGAGCTTGTGCCTTTTCTTTTGAGGTGTAGAAACCTGTACATTCCAAAACTACGTCTACGCCGATTTTACCCCAAGGGCAGTTTGCAGCGTCTTTTTCTGCATAGATTTTGATTTCTTTTCCGTCAACAATGATTGAGTCCTCGGTTGCTTTAACTTCGTGACTGTTTGCATAGTTGCCTTGAGTTGAGTCATACTTCAAAAGATGAGCCAACATGCTTGGGCTTGTCAAGTCGTTGATTGCGACTACTTCATAGCCGGCTGCACCGAACATTTGTCTGAATGCAAGACGGCCGATTCTTCCGAAACCGTTGATAGCTACTTTAACGTTTGCCATTTATTTTTTTCCTCCAAAAAAAATGTTTTCCTTTTTTTACTATTCTATAATTTTTTATCGATTAAGACAAGCATTTTAACAAAGTTTTTAATATTTACAAGGTTTTTTATACTTACGCTTTACTTATGCGCTGTATACGCTTTACTTGCGCTTTATTTATGCTTTACTTGCGTTTTACTTATTAGCCTTAAATAGCTTTTTAAATTCTGTCTTTAGTCCGCCTATAAAGCGAACAGCTCCCCTATTTCCGTTTACTTGCCTAACCTGCCGCTTATTTTGCGATAAATTTAAAACCTATTTAAGGTAATCGGGGTTAAGTCCTTTAAGTTCAGGAATAACGAAAAGTCCGTTTTTGCGAATAAGTTTGTCGTCAAAATAAATTTCGCCGCCGCCGTATTCTTCCGTGTGAATTTGCACTAAATCCCAGTGAATTGCACTGACGTTGCCGTTCCAAGCGTCCTCATAACACGCCCCCGGTGTAAAGTGAATCGAGCCTGCAATTTTTTCGTCGAACAATATATCCCCCATCGCCTTATTGATATAAGGGTTTACGCCTATGGCAAATTCGCCGACGTACCTTGCGCCCTCGTCCGTGTCAAAAACTTCGTTGATTTTTTCACGGTGGTTTGCGTCCGCGTTGACGATTTTTCCGTCTTTAAACTCAAGTTTGACGTTTTCGAACATCGTGCCGTTTTCGATTGAGCCTACGTTATAGCTGATAACTCCGTTTACGCTATCGCGAACGGGCGCAGTGTAAACTTCGCCGTCGGGAATATTGCAAAGTCCTGCGCATTTAATTGCAGGGATATCTTTTATCGAGAAAGTAAGGTCGGTATCCTTTGCGACTATTCTGACTTTGTCCGTCTTGTTCATAAGCTCGACAAGCGGATCCATCGCCTTTGACATTTTTGCATAATCGAGATTGCAAACGTCAAAATAGAAATCTTCGAACTTTTCGGTACTCATCTTCGAGAGTTGACTCATTCCTTCGGTCGGATAGCGAAGAATAACCCACTTCGTCTTTTTGACTCTTATGTTGTGATGAACGTTCTGTGCATAAATCGAACTGTAATCCTGCATTTGGCTTGCCGATATATCACTGAGTTCAAAGCTGTTCTGACCGCCGCGAATACCGATATATGCGTCCATTTGCGACATAAACTGTTCGTCGTGTTTCGTCAAAATTTCCCAATACTCTTTTGAAGAGCCTTTCAAAATTTCTCGCTTTATACGATTGTCCGACATAAATACGAACGGATAGCCGCCGACCGCATAAATTTCTCTGACGATATGAGCGACAAGCTGATAATCAACGCCGCTGAAATCAATCCAAACTTTCTCGCCTTTTTTCACTCGGCAAGAATAGTTGACAAGGTTTTTTGCTAATTTTTCAAGTCTTACGTCT
>JAQYCY010000107.1:0-2831 GCA_028724485.1 Bacillota bacterium
CAGTTTGCACCTCTAAATGACACCCTAAATAGTATTTTAAGTTTTTACAAAATTTAACATATTCTTCTGCATAAAAATATGCTCCTACCGTCGGTGAAAGTTTTGGCAAATTAAAATAATCATAACATCTTCCCCCCCAACAATTATTAGAAATAACTGTAAAATCTGTACATTTTAATTTTCGCTTATATCTATTAGCATTAAGCGGGATTCGTATTTTCCAATCAATTTTATTTGCAACCTTATCTAAAAAAACCTTAATTTTCACGTTTTATACTCTCCTTTTTCATGTGATTATTTATCGGGTCTCTGTCTTTAATTGCCACAGAAAGTGCTAAAGTTGTTTATCAAAATGATTCACAACCAAAATTTTTACCGAAGTGCTTCTTCTATATTACTCATTTTTTTGCATAGTTGTATATTTTTAACAATAAGTCAAGAATTTATATTATCCATTCTCATTAATTTAAAAACTTATTTCTTTCCTTAAGGAATAATGCTTAAAAAGGCTATAGATACATTTTCTGGATTTCTCTATCATCAAAAAGAACTAAAAAATTATTTTAATAATTCCTTGAAATGAATGAAATAGAGAACTATTTCCTTATTCTTCCTTTTTTTCTTTTTGTAGTAAATTGTTGTAATTTTTACCACTAAAAAATTAGGTTCTCGCCAGTGCAACTCCCCCTAGAAGCTAAAAATGGGCAAAATGCAGCTACCAAATGTAATCGTCGTTGAGATTTTCAAAACCACAATATATAGTAAACTAAAAACAAGCCAAATGGAACAACAAAAAAGTCGATAGACATAGGTTGCTTTTGTTGCGACTTGAAGCGTAGTCGAATTGGTGGAGGTGAGGAGAGTTGAACTCCTGTCCAATCTGCATAAAATGGCAACTTCTACACGCTTAGTGATTGCTTGAAATTTCCCTTATCTTAGTGCAAGCACAAACTTGGATTCGGTAAGCTCTGAGTGACAACCGCCTTTAAGAGCGTAGGGCGGTGTTGTCTGTTTTTATGATGCCGATTGCTGTGGGAACAGAAAACCACAGGTCGACATGCCGCATTAAATTAAGCAGCAAGAGCGAACTCTTGCGAGTTCAAAGATTTTTTGTTTGCATTTATTTTTGCATTCCGTTTTTACGCAGACGAGCCTGCGACGTGCTATTGACACCCGCAACAAACTGTCGAATGCCGTAACACCCCCACGAGATATTACGTTATTATTATAGACGAAAATATCAAAAAAGCAACTGCATTGTGTGTAAAATTTTTGCCAATTCGATTAGCGATAAAAAAATGCTTGATAAAACGCAAATCCGTGTTAAAATAATATATGAACAGGAGAGGACAAATGAGAAAAGTTTGTATTATCGTAATTAGCGATAAATGCTTCCGCGGCGAGTGCGAAGACCGCAGTAGCGAAGTTATAAAAAAGACGTTATTACGCAACGGATACGCTATCGAAGGAAAAATCGTCGTACCGAGTGAAAAGGAAATGATTGAAGAAGCAATAAAGCATTGCGCCGACAATCTCAAAGCTCCGCTTATTTTGACTACGGGCGGAACTGGATTTTCACATCGCGACGTTACTCCCGAAGCAACGAAAAATTGTTTGGAACGTGAAGCAATGGGAATTGTCGAAGCGATAAGAACGTACAGCCTTGAATTTACCGACAAAGCAATGCTTTCAAGAGCGGTTTCGGGCCTTAGAGGCGATTCGCTTATCATAAATTTGCCTGCGAACGAAAAGGCAATAAAGGAAGCCCTTGACGTAATATTAGGAGCGGTCGGGTACGGAATCGACGTTCTACTCGGAAGCGAAGATTAGTTTTTAAGCGGAAAGAAATTTCCGTTTATTTTTTGTGTATGAGCATTTTTGACGGACAATTTAAAATCAGCGTTTCAACCGCAAGCGGAATAGAGGCGATAACGAAAAGAGAGCTTTTTAAGCTCGGTTACGGAGATATTCCTGCAATCGGCGGAAGGCTTGTCTTTGACGGCAATATGAAAGACGTTGCTGTTTTAAACCTGAACTTACGCACTGCAAACAGGGTGCGTATTGTCGTTGCGAAATTCAAAGCCGAAACGTTTGACGAACTGTTTGACGGCGTTTATTCCGTAAGGTGGCAGGACGTTTTGCTTAGTGACAGTAAAATCGTGGTGACGGCTAAATCGGTTAAGAGCAAGTTGTTTGCGCTTAGCAGTATACAAAGCATAACAAAAAAAGCGATTGTAAAGAAAATGCAGGACGCACTGCGCCTTAAAACGCTTCCCGAAAGCGGTGAAGAATATCGTTTTGAAGTTTCTATCTGTGAAGATGAAGTCACAATCGGGCTCGATACGTCGGGCGACGGATTGCATAAGCGCGGTTACAGAACAAAAGTCTGGATAGCGCCGATGAGAGAGACTATGGCTGCGGCTATAATTCTCAATTCGTATTTCAAAGCGGACAGAGCGTTAATCGACCCTTTTTGCGGTTCGGGTACTTTTCCTATCGAAGCCGCTTTAATTGCAACGAATACGCCAAGCGGAATGTTGCGCAATTTTGCGTTTGAAAAGTTTTCAAACGCTCCTACGGTTATGCCGCAAGTCAAAGATGAGTATGAAAGCAAAATAATACAAAACGCCGATCTTAGGATTTCCGGTTTCGACATTGACGGCAGGGCTATAAAACTTGCGAACGAACACGCAAAAAATGCAGGCGTAAAAGATTATATCCACTTTGAAACAAAGGATATGAGAAACATATCTTCACGATACGCACACGGCATTATGGTGGCAAATCCGCCGTACGGAGAAAGACTTTCGGGAGGCAACGAACTTAAAAAA
>JAQYCY010000108.1:0-2236 GCA_028724485.1 Bacillota bacterium
TTCTCAAAAAAAGCGACAAGGACGAAATTGCTACTTTCGCCACGCTTGCGGGCATAATTATCGTTGTAGTGCTTATTGTCGATATGCTCGGCGGTTTGTTCGATACCGTAAAATCGATATTTACGTTGTGACCATAATAAAGATTGTCGGAATCGCGCTTATCGGAATAATCATCGTAAGCCTTCTTAGAGCGTCGAAGCCGGAGTTTGCCGTTCTTGCTACGATAGCGACGGGAATAGTTCTTGTAATCGTGCTTGTAAACTCCCTTAGCGGCGTTATCGTTGCGTTTGAAAATTTAATAGACAAAAGCGGTTTGCCGTCGGGCTTGTTTTCGCTTGTTTTAAAGATTATCGGAATAGGGTATTTGACCGAATACTCAGCTTCGATTTGTAACGATGCAGGTTGCAGTAGTTTTGCTACAAAAGTACAAATGGGCGGAAAACTTCTCATTTTCGGTTTGAGTATAGGAATAATCACAAGGCTTGTGGAAGTGATTTCAAACATTTCGATAGGTGGCGTATGAAAGTTAACGGGAAGGCAGTTGAAATTCGCCGTCAATCGTGCCAACGGTCAAAAAAAAGCGAAATCGTAGTAAAATTTCGAAACGGCTTAAACAAGGGAAGGGGAAAAAGCGGTATAAATAGAAAAAAGACTTTGATATTAGCATTGTTTGTCTTGCTTTTGTTCTTCTCGCTTGCTCCTACGGTATGCTTAGCGGCAAACGAAGTTGATTTTTCAGACAGAGCAAGCGACGTCGATTTTTCGGCGTTCGACGACTACATATCGGCACTTGACGAAAACCAAAAACGAGCCTTAAATTTTACGTCGGTTAAAGAACTTGTCGAAAAGTTGTTGTCGGGCAAGTCCGAAGATTTTTTCGAAAACTTTTTTTCTGTTTTCGGGACTGCTATAGGCGAATATTTTTTCGGATTTTTACCGTCGTTTTTAGCAATTTTGTTGATTGCGATTTTTACGTCAATATTATCGCAAGCAGTGTCGGGGTTTAAACAAAAGTCAACGGAGGAAGTCGTTCGTTTCGTTTCGTTCGGCGCAATAGCAACGATTTTGCTTGTGGTAGTGGGCGCGGCGACGTCGGCTTGCGTAACTCTTTTATCTAACTTGAAGAAAGTTTGTTCGTTTTTGTTTCCGCCGCTACTAACGGCTTTGTCTGCGCTCGGCGGACATACGACCACGGCAACGTTGCAACCTTTTATGGCGATACTGTCCGGCGGCATTATAACGCTTATAAATTCGCTTATAGTGCCGATATTTATGGCAACGACGGTGCTTGCTATCGTTGGCAACTTGTCCAAGGAAGTCAGGCTTGACAAACTTGCGAAATCATTTAAAAGTTTCGGCAGTTTCGTCCTTGGCGGCGTATTCAGTTTGTTCATAAGTTTCATAACCGCGCAAGGAATCGCAACTTCCGCTTTCGACGGCGTGACTTTTAATGCGTCGAAGTTTATGGTTTCGAGCTATGTGCCGATTTTGGGCGGATATCTGTCCGACGGCTATGACCTTGCGTTTGCAGGCATAGTTTTGCTTAAAAATTCTATCGGACTTGTGGGAACGTTCATCCTGATTGCAACGGTTGCGTTTCCCGTTTGCAAAATGGCGGTTTTGTCGCTTGCGATGAAGTTTACGGCGGCGATAATCGAACCGCTCGGTGAAAAGCGTATTTCCAATATGCTCATGATGACGTCGAAAAATTTGTCGCTTCTCATAGCGGCGGCAATGGGAGTGGCGTTTATGTTTTTGATTTTAATTATGCTTGCGATTTCGTCTTGCAATATGGGGGCTTTATGAGCGGCTGGATTTTGTCGGTTACCGCAGTTATATGCTTAACCGTGCTTATGGACATAGTTATGCCCGACGGGCAAATGAATAAATACGTTAAGGGCATAACGTCGCTTATTGTCGTTTTCGTAGTGATAAGTCCGCTGACGGCGCTTGCAAAGGGTAAATTCGATTTTTCGCTTAGCGGAAACAACGTGGAAACGGACAGCTTGATGGCGGCTTGTTTAGACAATGGCAGTATGAAATACGAAGAATTTACATTAAAAAGCGTTTTAGAAAACCTTGGCGTTGAGTGCAACGTCGAAATTAAAAAGGTCGGCGGCGAAAAAAAAGCCGAAATTATTATTCCGAAAAAAGTTCTTGAAGAAAAAGATATGAATATACTTATAACGCAAGTGACGGATACGTCGTCGAAGGTCACGGGAATTGAAAAAGGCAA
>JAQYCY010000109.1:0-5571 GCA_028724485.1 Bacillota bacterium
TGCATAGAACTTGTCAAACGCCGTGCGATACATTATAAAAGTCGTGAGCATAGGCACTAACGCCAATACGACGAATACTATCGACATAAACGGCATAATGAAAAGGCATACAATGGCTAACAGCAAAAACGAAACGCTCCAAGGCGCCCAGCCGTAAAATGAATTCGGGTGGACTTCAAAACTTTCCACTTTTGTTTCGTCGGAATAGTTTTTAAGCTCTTTTTCCAAATAATAGGCGGCTTCCTTTTCGCCGTCTGAGCCTGAAAACCTAGTTCCGCAATCGGAAATTACGCCTTTAATCTTTTCGGCCATATAATCGGCGTATTCCCCTTTTCGTGCTTTTACTTTCTCTAAATCCATACGCTTTCCCCCTTAATGGTTTAGTTTTTTAAATAGTACGCTATATTCGGTTGTAGTAAAAAAATGAGTATATTTAATGAATATATTTTTTGTAAAATTAAACTTATGATAGTGCTTAGATTTGTATTAAAGCCTAACACAGTACCGTCAAGCAAAATGCCTAATTCAAACCGAGGTTTCTAAGCACCAATCCGAGCAAGGCTTTAAGTACGGTAAATTCTTCTTCGCCGAAATCCTGAAACGCGCGCTTTGTAAACGTATCCTTAACGGACATAATTTTGTTTCTAACCTCCTCGCCCGATTCGGTCAACTTTATAACAAACTCACGTTTATCGATTTCCGAAAGCGTTGCCGTTATATATCCCTTTTGAAGAAGCAATTTTACGCTTCTCGAAACAAGCGCCTTTGAAACGTTTACTTGCTTCGCGATTTCGCTTGACGTGCATTTGGTGTCTAAATTAGACAAAACCTGAATTTCGTTTGGGGTCAAGTTATAATTTTTCATTTCGTTGTGTGAATATGCTTTTAAATACTTCAAAATCTTGTCGAACGAAGTATAGCAAATTTCGATGTCCTTCATAATAACCTCACGTTGCGTTAATTATTTTTGCGACCTTGGCGGCAGATGAAAAAGCCCAACTTAAATTGTAGCCTCCGCAAATACCGTCAACGTCTAATGCTTCCCCAATCGCATATAGACCGCTGATTTTTTTGCTCATTAAATTGTTGTCGAACTCGTCGGTATTAAGACCGCCCGACGCAACTTGCGCCGCCGATATATCGCTTAGACCTTTAAAAGTGAGTTCATAGTTTTTTATAATCTCGGCAAGACTTCCTTTCGTTCTGCTTTTAAGCAGTTCGCAAAGCCTTGTATGAAAGATTCCCTCTATGCCGCCCTTAACAAGCTTAGCTACGTCGTTAAGCGTATAATCGGGCATAAAATCTATCGCAAGATTTTTACATCCGCCGCGCGCAATAATCGCCGACACGTTAAACGCCGCAATTCCGCTTATGGCGTTGTCTTTAAACAAAATCTCGCCGTTCTCGATATGGTCGCCGCATTTCAATGCCGCTTTGACTCTGACGCCCGACAAACCTTTTATATCGCCCCCATCAACCTTAATAGGACACAGCGACGGCTTAAACTCTTTTACGGTATGCCCAAACCTGCTATA
This sequence comes from Bacillota bacterium, assembly GCA_028724485.1. Taxonomy (GTDB): domain Bacteria; phylum Bacillota; class Clostridia; order Christensenellales; family CAG-917; genus CAG-917. Next base: position 1,536 of record JAQYCY010000109.1, read on the forward strand.
AAGATTTAGACTATTCAACCCAAAAGTCGCATTACTGCCGCTTGCCAGCACTACGTTTTTGCAATCGATTGAAATACCGTTTTCTCCTGCCGCTTTAACGGTAAATCCGAAATCGGTTTTTATCACGTCCGTCACCTTATGCGCCGTCAATGCGGTTACGTTCTTTCTAAGCACGTTTAAAACGGTTGCGGCACATTCGCTATAAGGATAAAGTCTGCCTTCGATGGTTTTTGTGACAAGTCCGAAAGACTTAAAAGTTTTTACGATTTCTTCAAAACCGAATTCACCAATTATCGGACGAACGAAATCGGGAGCGTTGTAAAAACTTGCGTTTAAATTATCGTTTGAAAGATTGCACTTTCCGTTGCCCGTTGCAAGCAATTTCTTGCCGACTCTGTCGTTTGCTTCCACAATTATGCTCTTCTTTTTGAGCAAGTTGTAAAGCATAAGACCGCTTGCGCCTCCGCCGATAATCACCGTTTCGTATCTGTCCATACAGAAATATTACCACATTTGATTTCAATTTGCTATCTTTTTTTTAACAAAGTTAACTATTTTTAGTTTTTTTATATTTGCAATCAAATATTGAATTTTTAATCGGCATTTTCGGCAGAACTTGATATTTTTTTGCCATTTTAAAAAAAACGCACAAAAAATGCTTGCTCTATCCGGCGATTTATAGTATTATATTTAAGCACGGAGGCATAGCCCAGTTGGTTAGAGCGCTACGTTGACATCGTAGAGGTCATAGGTTCGAGTCCTATTGTCTCCACCAAAGCTAAACATCGTTTAGCGCGTGCTTACAAGAGAAGAACCGTTTGAATTGATGATATTCTCTTGCCTACTATCCCACCTTTATGGTGGGGATCACAAATCCGAGCTGGGCAATTTGCTCAGTTTTTTATATTGAATAATCGATTTAATAATTGGAGGCATAGCTCAGTTGGTTAGAGCACTTGCTTCACATGCAAGGGGTCACAGGTTCGAGTCCTGTTGTCTCCACCATACTCAATAATACGAACCCTGAAAACAAATCGGAGTTCGTATTATTTTTTTAAATGATTTTTGAAATGTAGAATACCGAAATGAATATGAAAAACAATTCATTGAGCGTCAAAAGTTCAGACAATCGATAGACAAACAGAGATGCAGGTGAAATTCTTATGGAAGAAGTCCGACTTTTTTTAATTCTTTTCTCAATCTGTTCACGGCTATTTTTAAGATGATTTCCGTATGCCTGCCTGAGGATATATAACAATAGATTTCATGATATACGCCATAAAACGCACACTTTAAGTCGACATTTTTTGAAACAGGATATTTTGCTTTATAGGTGTCATAAAGGTTGAAGAAGTTTCCGGTGAGGTTTCTTAGCTGGAACAGCTCGAATTCCTTATCTGCCCATTTACAATCTAACGGGTCAATGATGGCGGTAATGTTTAAATCGCCGTCGCTCATAACGTTCATTACGTTTAAGTCGCCATGAATAAGAGAGGCTTGTCGAATAGGCTCACAAAAAATATACTCGAAATTTTTCCACGCAATTTGCATGATTTTTATTGTTTTATCGTTAATTTTTCCGTCCTTATTCATTTGCACGGCGGTGTCGAGAACGTCTTTTGCAAACGGCTTATAATAATCAAGCCAATTATCATATTCGGGGTTATCGAGAGAACCGAATTTTTCATTCGTTATGCTGTGCCAATGAGCCAAGGTTTCAACAATGTTATCGGCAAACTGTTGTTTTTTTTCTTTACTTTTAAATAATTTTCTAAAATCGGTAAAACAATCTGTACCCGAAACATATTCCTCAACGATAAAATCCATGGGAATATCATCGTTTGCGTCGACTGTAAAATACACGGTAGGAAGATGTATCCGCGAGTTTTGCCTGAGAACATTCAAAGCAGCGGCTTCATTTTTGTGTATGCCGTCGACGCGAAATGCTTTAACTATAAGGGTATATGGAAAAACGGAAATCTCAATTTTATAGACGTAACCGAAAGAGCCGCCACCGATGTATTTGTTGTTTAATACGTCGCAAGCATAATGTTCAATTATTATAGCTTTTACAAAATCTTTTGTTTGCTCCTTATTATACGGTCGTACGATTTTTTGTTCCATAAATTTCTCCTGCAATTTTCTTCCAAAATAAACCTTAACATGTTTGAGCAGAAAAAGCAAGCGTCAACCTTTTCGGAACGTGTCCATAGACAAAATGTCGTTAAAAATACGAATGTACGGCTTGCTGTTTTTATCATTTTTATAAATACGAGGTCATAGAAAAGTGTCTTCATCGGTTATGTAATTCGCTCTACGTTTCTTGTTGCAGCTTGCAAAAGTTATATTTTCAAATGTTGTATTTTCGCTTTGCAAAATATACGTTCCAAAAGTTGTATTTTTTGTTGTAGAAGAAGATACGTTAAATTTGCTAACTCTAATATGGTTTTGTCGGCTTTGCCAAAAGACAAGTTTATTGAAATGCAAAAACCGATTGCGATGCAATCGGCTTTTGCTTTTTTCTTAAAAACGTTTGTTGTTTTTCATAAAACATTTTTTTTCTAACTAACGTTTGTTGTTTTAATTAAAACAATTTTGCTTTTTCCAAACTAACGTTTGTTGTTTCGCTTAAAACATGTTTCTTTTTTCTAACTAACGTTTGTTGTTTTTCATAAAACTATTTTGCTTTTTGTCTAAAACAATTTTGCTTTATTTTCTCTTTTTCTTTATGACTATAACTACTGCCGCCGTAGCTGCTCCTACTGCCGCTAACACGCCTATCACTATGCCTGCAACCTTGCCGCCGCTTAGCGTGCCGCCTTGCTTTCCGCTGCCGCCCTTTCCGCTGCCGGCCGCTGCCGCATTGTCATATACTGCGGTAAGGCTAATTTCGCCGTCTACCGTAAAGGTGTAGTTCTTGTTCGTGCTGACGATTTTTCCGCTACCGTCTTTCCAGCCTTTGAATACTTTTCCTGCCGACGGTGCGTCAGCGGTAACGGTTACGCTGTCGCCTTGCTTATACGTTCCTGCGCCTGTTCCGCCGTTGACTTTGATTTCAATAGACGGAGCAGCTTCTATATCTCTGAAATGCGCTTGAATCTTAACGTTGCTTGCAGGCATTACAAAGGTTGTTTGTTTGCTTGTCGCACTTGCAAACTCAATCGTAACCCCTGCCGTTTCGCAAGTCCATTTATCGAAGACTTTTCCCGAAGGAGCAGGGTTTGCGGTTATGGTCACGGTTTCGCCTGCTTTTGCAGGGGATATGTCTTTCGTGCCGTCCACAACAACTATATCATACTTTCTAACAGCCAAGTAAGTTGCCTTAAAGGTTACGTTTTTGGCAGGCATATTGAACTTGATTTCCGCTTTGGTCAAGTCCATATCCGTTGTGTCAAGTCCCGTAACTTCCCACTTGTCAAAATACATATCGGTTGCAGGCTCGTTTGCTTTTACGGTGACTTCCGTTTGATACGTTGCCTTGCTCAAGGTTGTCGTTCCGTCTGTGACGGTTATGCTGTACGTTTCGTCTTCAAACGTTGCCTCAACGGTTACGCCTGCGGCAGGCATTACCAAGGTAGTTTCTTTGCTTGTCGCACTTGCAAACTCAATCGTAACCCCTGCCGTTTTGCAAGTCCATTCAACAAACTTTTTGCCGGTAGGAACGGTTGCGTCTATTCTAACCGTTTCGTCATATATTGCTTTTTCCTTGTTTGCCGTACCGCCGTTTACAGTAATAGTGTACTCTATATCTTCGTAATTTGCGGTTGCGGTTACAGCATTTGCAGGCATATTAAAGGTAAGGCTTGTTTTAGTTGTATCAAGACCGCTTATTCCCTCAATCGTCCAACCCGAAAATTTCTTTCCTGTTGCAGGCTCGTATGCGGTGATAGTTACGCTTGCGCCCTCATTAAACACACCTTCGCCTGTTCCGCCGTTTACGGTAAGATTGTATGAAGAAACTCCGCTTTCAGGAACGTCCACTTCGGTAAATGCTCCTGCATTGTAGTTGTCCGTTTCCTTAAACCTTATTTGATAT
>JAQYCY010000110.1:0-15305 GCA_028724485.1 Bacillota bacterium
ACAGCATAAGTCCTGCCGATATGCCTGCAACCGCAATTTCTATGGTTTGTCTTTTAAGTTTGAGTCGTTTTTTCACTAACAGCAAGCTATAAGGTCGCCACCCATACATTCGCAACAACAGTCGGCGCACAAAAGTCCGCTGCAAATATTACAACAAGTATTGTCCGAGCCGCCGTTTCTGGAATACGTCCTGTCCGGATTTGCTCCCCCTTCCGACGACGAATAGCTTTTGTTGGAAACTTCGCCGTTTATGCCTTCGTCTTTTTTTGAAAGTTTCGCTTTCAGATTGCCGAGCGCTTTTGAATACTTCTCATTAGACGGGTCTATTTCGACGGCAATTTCAAGTTGATTTTTACATTCCGTAAACCAATTTTTATTGTAGAAAACGATTGATTGCAAATAATGCCATTCTGCGTCACGCTTCTCCATTTGGTCGAGAAGGGATTGAGCATCGTCATATCTCTTTTCGGTGAGAGCTTGTCTTACTTCCGCAAGCGAAGCGCTGTTTTTATAGCCTGCCGCTTCGTCTTCGAGCGATTGAAGAGCGTCGTTAAAAGCAAGGTCGAGTTCTTGAAGTTTTTTTGCGGCGTCAGCCCCCGCTTCGCCCTCCAAGAACAAATCATTTTGATATTTATCGCGTTTTTCGTGATAAGCGTTCAGTATTTCTTCACGGCTTGCCCCGTGCTTCAATCCCAGTATTACAAACGGGTCGTTTCGCATTTAGGCTCTCCTTTCAGCAATTTTTTCATTTGCATATCTATTCCGAGATATACAACGTTCGATACGACGCCTTCCGACGATTTGATTTTGATTTTGTCGTATGCGTCCATAAGCGTATTATAACTTGTTTTCAGCGTAAATTCAATCTCGGCATAATGCTTTTTTATGAACTCCGCTTTCGTCTTTTCACTGCCGTATGCGGCATTGAAAGGATTATATCTTTTCTTTTTGGCGTCCTTTTCGACGTCGTCGATTGCGTCGAATAAGTATACGAGCTTTCCTAATTGATACGCAAAAGTTTTCACATTGTCGTCTGGGTCCTTAACCGACGAAACTATAATGCCTTCGAGCAATCTTGCAAACGGTTCGGACAAAGCGTCCACGCTTTTGCACTTGCTCTTTTCAAGTTCGTTGAGCTGTCTAAACTCTCGTTTTATCGTTTCATAAATTTGCGGCAAACTCTTTTTCGCTTTTCTCATTCTGAAAAAGAGATACGGTTTAATCAAAGCTCTTGACTTTTGTCCGTCGATAACGTCGTCGATAAGTTTGAAATATGCAAGCATTATCGTTATATCCGCAACTTGTCTCGATATTTCGTCGGCAATGACAAAACTCTTCTTCTTTAACGGACTAAGCACGCACGGGGCGTTTTTGATTTTGGGTTCGACGCCGTTTAAACCGTGCAACAGCGCCGACAAAAACGTCATATCATAACTTACGCAAAACCTCGTATGCGGCGCTCCCGTTCTGCCAAGCGTTTTGCACAAGCCGCAATAATACGCCTTAAACAGAGAGAAGTCCTTTATATACATATTCATTTTGTCGGGTATGATATATCCGTACATTTTGCTCCTGACATTAGTCTTGCAAAACAAGACCGAGTTTTTTGTAAACCTTTTTAATGGTGCGTGAAGCAATATATCTTGCTTTTTCCGCGCCCTTTTTAGCTGTTTCGAGAATATACGCCTTATCTTTTATGATATGGTCGTATTCTTCTTTTACCGGACGCAACTTTTCGACGACAGACTCGCCTACCGCTTTTTTAAAATCGCCGTAACCCTTTCCTTCAAATTCGAGTTCCGCTTCTTTAATAGTTTTGCCCGTCATCTCGCTGTAAATACTAAGAAGGTTTGAAATTCCCGGTTTGTCTTCTCTGAAAACGATTTCGTTTCCGCTGTCCGTCACCGCGCGTTTGAATTTGCGCATAATGCTGTCTGCGTCTTCTATGACCGAAACCGCGGCGTTTACGTCGGGGTCGGATTTGCTCATTTTGGACAAAGGGTCTTGTAGCGACATAATCTTTGCGCCTTGCTTAGGAATGTAGCCGTCGGGAACGGTGAACACGTCGCCGAAACGGTTGTTAAAACGCATTGCTATATCGCGCGTAAGTTCCAAGTGCTGTTTTTGGTCTATACCGACGGGAACAAGGTCCGTTTGATAAAGCAATATGTCGGCAGCCATCAAAACGGGATAGTCCATAAGTCCCATATTGATATTATCTTGATGTTTTGCGCATTTATCCTTAAACTGCGTCATTCTTTGAGCTTCGCCGATGTAGGTAAAGCAGTTTAAAGCCCAACTGAGTTGAGTATGTTCGGGAACGTGCGATTGAAAGTATAAAATCGATTTTTCGGGGTCAAGACCGAATGCAAGATACTGCGCAAAAAACGAAGTCGCTCTTTGGCGGAACTCGGTCGGGTCTTGTTTGACAGTGAGAGCGTGAAGGTCGGCGATGAAATAAACGCTTAGACAATCGTTTTGGAGTTTAAGCCAATTCTTTACCGCGCCTATATAATTGCCGATTGTCATAATGCCCGTCGGTTGAATACCGCTCAATAATACCTTTTGTTCCTTAAACATAAATTAAATCCTCTATTTTTTTGTAATTTCGATTGTCCTATTTTGCCTGCTCTTTAGCAAAAGCCAAAACCTCATCGGCAATCTTATCTTTTTCTATGACGCCGCTATGAATGACTTTTTTGGTTTGAAGAGCTTTAAGTCCGTCAGGCTCGTCCATAGAAATTTCTTCTTCAAGAAGTTTCGCCGCTTTGAATGCGTCAATTTTTTTGTTTGTGTCGTGAATTGCGTTATAAACGTCCACAGGAAATTTGTATGGACTTGCAGTTGAAACGATGACAGTTGCGTTTTTGTCGTCGGTTTCACAAACGTACTCGTCGTATACGCTGAAAGCGACCGCCGTATGCGTATCGATAGGATAATCGTATTCGTCAAGCGTTTTTGCAATCGCTTCTTTCGTTTCGTCCTCGTCTGCCCAACCGGCGCCGAAAACTTCGTCGATTTTAGAAACGTCGAAACTGAATTGTTTTTTATCCGCCAAATCTTTGTAAATGCTTCTTATGGCTTCGTCGTTTCTTCCCGACGCTTCAAACAAAAGACGTTCGAGATTTGACGAAATCAAAATGTCCATAGACGGCGAAATGGATTTGAAAAACTTCCTGTTCGTGTCGTATTTGCCCTTATGGAAGAAATCGGTGAGAACGTTGTTTTGGTTTGACGCCAAAACAAGTTTGCCGACAGGTACGCCCATTTTGTAAGCGTAATAGCCTGCAAGAATATTGCCGAAGTTCCCCGTCGGAACGACAAAGTTGATTTTGTCGCCTTGTTTAATTTCGCCCGATTGAAGCAAATCGACGTAACTTGAAACGTAATATGCGATTTGCGGAGCAAGTCTGCCCCAATTTATAGAGTTTGCCGAACTGAGTTTTATACCTTCGTCGAGCAATTTTTTTGCGATTTCAGGGTCGGTAAAGACTTTCTTTACCGCGGTTTGGGCGTCGTCGAAATTGCCCTTGATTCCGACAACTTTGACGTTGTTGCCTTCTTGCGTCATCATTTGCAATTTTTGCATATCGCTTACGCCTTCCGACGGATAGAAAACGATAATCGAAGTTCCGTCAACGTCACGGAAGCCTTCGAGCGCGGCTTTGCCCGTATCGCCGCTGGTCGCAACCAAAATGAGCGTCTTGCTGTTGTCGCCGATTTTTTCTTTGCTCTTTGTCATAAGGTGCGGCAAAAGCGTCAACGCTATGTCTTTAAAAGCGTAGGTCGGTCCGTGGAAAAGTTCCAAAACAAACAGCTCGTCGTCGAGTTTAACGACGGGAGCGGTTTCGTCCGAATCGAAACGGCTGTACGCCGCTTTGGTCATGGCGAGTAATTCGTCTTCCGTAAACTCGTCCAAAAATTTTCCGAGCACTAAAGCCGAACGCTCGAAATATGCCATATCCGACATTTTTTCAAAATCGGACTTTGTCAAAATAGGAAAATCGGACGGCACAAAAAGTCCGCCGTCCTTTGAAATTCCTTTTGTTATAGCCTCGGGACCGTTTACGGTCGTAGCCGAGTTTCTTGTGCTGATATACTTCATTCTGTTTTTATTCCTTAATTAAACTTAGACTGTTAAATATACTTTTTAAGGAAATCAGGCATTTCGTCAAGGTCTTTGCTCGCCGTAACGAAAAACTCGATATTGGACTTAACGCCCTTTTCGCAAATCCATTGATAGAACTTTTCCATTTCCGAAACGTCCTTTCCGCAAATACGGTGTGCGCCGTCGATGAAGAAAGTGGTGATATCATAGTTGCACGCAATAATGCCTTTGATAAAACCGATAAGTTCCGCTTCGCTGAAGACTTCTTCGTCTTTCGTGTTGATTTTCTTCATTTGGTTGCGAAGGTTAGGCATATATCTGTCCGTATCCGTAAGATACACGACGATACCCTTTGTCTTGTCTACGGCGTCGTTTGCCATATCAATCATCTTTTTGGTTTTTCCTGAACCCTTTGAGCCATAAATGATACTAATCATAGTTCACCCCTTAAAATGTAATTTAGTTTTCGGATTTTTTCGATTTGAGTCTTGCCTTCAAGTTGTCGTAACGAATCGGGTCGATGGCTTTTACCATAGTTTTAAGTTCGCCGTCACTCATCATCGTAGTTCTGCCGTCGGCGTACATTTTGTCGACCATTTCCTTCATCTTTACGATAAGTTCGTCCTTTTTGTCGATAACATCCTCACCGCTTAAATTATAATATTTATTTATCCAAAATGCAATACCTGCAAGACCGGAAAAACTGTCAACTATAACAGTAGGCGGCTTATGAAGGATTTTTTCGGTGTCGAATATATTGTAAATCTCTTGGTCTTTAAGCAAGCCGTCTGCGTGAATACCCGCTCTTGTCGCATTGAAATTCTTTCCGACAAACGGTGTTCTCGGAGGAATTTCGATTCCCATTTCGTTTTCCATATAGTCGGCAATTTCGGTTATGACCGAGAGGTCCATTCCGCCGTTGTGTCCTTTGATTGAAGCGTATTCGATTGCCATAGCTTCGAGCGGAGTATTTCCCGTTCTTTCGCCTATACCCATAACGGTAGTATTGACCGAACAGCAACCGTAAAGCCAAGCGGTCGCCGAATTTACGACTGCCTTATAAAAATCGTTGTGGCCGTGCCATTCGAGTTGCTCTGAAGGAACTTCCGCATAATACTTCAAGCCGTAAATTATGCCTTGAACGCTTCTCGGAAGCGCAGTGCCCGGATAGCTTACACCGTAGCCCATTGTGTCACAAGCACGAATTTTAATCGGAATACCGGTTTCCTGTTGAAGTTTCATAAGCTCGATTGCAAACGGAACGACAAATCCGAAATAGTCCGCTCTCGTGATATCTTCGAAGTGACAACGAGGACGAATACCTCTTTCGAGAGCCATTTTGACAACGCTCAAATATTTGTCGAGCGCTTGTTTACGGGTGATATTCATTTTTTTGAATATGTGATAGTCCGAACAGCTGACCAATATGCCCGTTTCTTTAAGTCCGAACGACTTGACAAGTTCGAAGTCCTTTTCGTTAGCTCTTATCCAGCTTGTAACCTCAGGGAATTTATAGTCAAGTTCCAAACACTTTTCGACTGCTTTTCTATCTTGTTCGCTATAAAGGAAAAATTCGCTTTGTCTGATTATTCCGTTAGGTCCTGATAAACGGTGCAACATTTTGTAAATTTCGACTATGTTTTCTACTGTAAACGGAGAACAAGATTGCTGTCCGTCGCGGAACGTGGTATCCGTGATGAAAAGGTCTTTCGGAGTGTCCATTTGAACGGTTCTGAAATTGAACGCCGTTTTAGGAATCGAACCATAGCTGAAAATGTTTCTGAACAAATTCGGTTGCGCTACGTCTTGAAGATTAGGCTTATAAGCATGCTCCTCTATCAAATTCCTCGACTTATTGTATTTAACTATCATATTAGCCTCCTATTCTACGTTTTCTAACAATTTGTTTTGAACCGCAATTCTAAGAGCGGTTACCATTTCGTCGATATCGCCAAGCATAAACTTGTCGAGCGAATAAAGCGTAAGCCCTATTCTGTGGTCGGTCACTCTGCCTTGCGGAAAGTTGTAGGTCCTTATTCTTTCCGAGCGGTCGCCCGTTCCGACTTGTGCCCTGCGTTGCTCGGAATACTCCTTGTCCGCTTGCGACTGATAAAAATCATAAAGACGCGATTTTAAAACTTTCATTGCCTTTTCGCGGTTTTTGATTTGGCTTCGCTCGTCCTGACACTCGATGACGAGTCCCGTCGGCAAGTGAGTTATTCTTATTGCCGATTCGGTTTTATTGACGTGCTGACCGCCTGCACCGCTACTGCGGAAAGTATCGATTTTCAAATCTTTTTCGTTTATTTCTACTTCAACGTCCTCGGCTTCGGGAAGCACTGCAACCGTAACCGTTGACGTGTGAACTCTGCCTTGCGATTCCGTTGCGGGGACTCTTTGCACACGGTGTACGCCGCTCTCGTATTTGAGCTTTCCGTACGCCCCCTTGCCCGTTATCAAGAACACGGCTTCCTTTACGCCGCCAAGCTCCGTCATATTGAGATTTATGTCTTCAACCTTCCAACGGTTTTTTTCGGCGTAAGATTTATACATTTTCATAAGCTCCGCGCCGAACAAACTTGCTTCTTCGCCGCCTGCACCGCCGCGGATTTCAAGTACGACGTTGTTGTCTTCGTTAGGGTCTTTCGGGAGCAAAAGCAATTTTACGTTTTGCACGTCTTCATCGACCGTTTTCAAAAGTCCGTCGTATTCGTCTTTGAACAACGATTTCATATCTTGGTCGGTTTCGTTTGCTATTGCGTCTTCAAGGTCATTAAGCTCTTGTTTGTGTTTTTTAAATACGTTGTAACCTTCTACAATAGGCTCTAAATCGGAATGTTCTTTGCTGAGCTTTTTAAATTCGTTTTGATTGGAAACTACTTCTGCCTTACCGAGTTCGGTCGACAAAAAGCGATAGCGTTCTTCGATTTTATCCAGCTTGCTCAACATACCTTCGCTAATCTTCATAATTACCTCTTTACTGTTACAATTCTATCGTTCCCGAAAACGTCTTTTTTGACAGTCACGCTAAACGGCAAACCTTTTGCCGCTATTGCGTCGTCGAAAATACGTTTTACGTCCTCGGCTTGATTGAATCCTATTTCCATAAGCAATACGCCGTTTTCGTTAAGACGGTCGAAAGCGTCGCTAGCAATAATTCTATAAAATTTAAGTCCGTCTTCGCCGCCGTCGAGAGCAAGATGCGGTTCGAACTTTTTGACGGAATCGTCGAGTTTCTTTATCTCTGCGCTTTCGATATAAGGCGGATTTGAAACTATGACGTCAAACTTTCCGTCGATTTTTTCAAACATATTGCTGTGTATAAACTTGACGTCTGCGCCGTTGTTCAAAGCGTTAGCTTTGGCGACGTCAAGCACCGCAAGCGACACGTCGGATGCCGTGACGTTTGCGTCTGATTTCAATTTTAAAACTGTTGCTATAGCTCCGCTTCCCGTGCATAAATCAAGCACGCTTTTGCCTTTGTCCAAATAGCTAAGCGCTTCCATTACAAGCTCTTCCGTTTCGGGACGAGGAATAAGCACGTTTTCGTTTACGGCAATTTTATATCCGTAAAAATCGGTGTAGCCTAATGCATAACTAAGAGGCATACCTCCCGACATTTTTTTTGCGGTTTTTTCCATAGCCTCAAACGGCTTGCTTTCGATGAGTTTAAGTTCCGACAAGGCGTCACGCTTAATGCCGAGCGTTTCGCAAATAAGCCAATCTATATCCGCCTCGTCCGCTTTCGGGCAAAGACCTTTAAGCCTGTTTCTCGCAATAGTATACGGGATTTTAATATTGAACTTTTGTGTAGGCATCGTCCTATCGGCGTCCATCTCTTGCACCTTTTTAAACGCCGCTATCGCCACTTCAACCATATCGTCGGTAGGTTTTTTCGTCGTAAGTTTTTGGAGCAACATGCCCGGTGCTCTTAAAATTTTTGCAAATACGTTGTCAAAGCGTGCAAGGAACTTTAAAAGCTCGTATGCTATTCCTGCTATAACGGGTACAAAAACCAGTTTTGCCGGAATTTTGATAAGTGCGTTAATCACTTTACTGTCCGTTTGCCAACCAAGCAAGGTCAAAAGATAGTTTACTAATGCAAAAACAAAAATGGAAATCGCAAGAACAAAAAAAGTAAAAGTCGTTCCGCAACGGCTGTGCGCCGTGCTCATTTTTTGAGCGTTTTCGACGGTCAGCTCCAAACCGTGTTCATAACAGTTTATCGTCCTGTGCTCTGCGCCGTGATACATAAACACTCTGCGAATGTCCTTCATTGCCGTCACGAGCAATATGTAAATTATGAATATCACAAGCAGCAGACCGCCTTCGATTAAGCTGTACCATAGGCTATATAGCCTATGTGTCTTGATGACGGCAATATTGTCGCAAATTGCGGTCGTCACAAAATTCGGCACAACGATAAACAGAGCGATTGCAAGGAGCAAGCCTAACAGCACCGAAAATCCCATAAGCAAATTCATAGGATTAATCTTAAACTTTTTAGCTACGAAATTTTCAAATTTTGTCGGCTCGGCGAAATCGCCGTACACTTCGGCAGAACGCAAAAGTATTGCCGTGCCGCTAAACAACTGCGTGCATAGATTGACTATGCCTCTTATAAACGGCAAGCGGAAAAAAAGGGGTTTTTCTTTATTAGGCTTAACACGCGACGTTTCGATTTCAATTTCGCCGCTTGAAGTACGCACGGCGGTTGCAACAGAACTCTCGCCACGCATCATTACGCCTTCTAATACCGCCTGCCCGCCGATTGACGAACGACGATATGTTTTTTCCTTTTTCTTCTTTTTATTCAATATGCTACCTTTTGAGTAAAAAAAATGCAGCAAGCTGCATTTTGTTTTACGGTGTTAGTTATTTGTTAGTGTCTTTACGGTTAAACTTAGCGTTAAACTTTTCAATACGTCCACCTGAGTCAATGAGCTTTTGTTTGCCTGTGAAATAAGGATGGCATTTCGAGCAGATTTCTACTCTGATGTCTTGTGTATCCTTAGTCGTGCCCGTTACAAACGTGTTTCCGCAAGCGCAAGTAACTTTCGCATCGTGATAATTAGGATGTATGCTCTCTTTCATCTTGTCCTCCATTTATACTCTATAAAAGTATCAGTTTAAAAGTCTTTATTATTATAATCATACAATAGAATTAAGTCAAGCAAATTGAGCCGTTATTATCGACAAAAAAACTGCAACAAATTGCAGTTTAAAAGCCAAAATATAATAAAAACAAAGCTCGTTTCTATTCATAACAAGACAAAAGTTTCTTTCTTATACAAGCAAGCGAGTCGTCCGACAACGCTCTTTCGCTTTTAGGCAAAGTTATCTCTATTTCGTCCGCAACGGTAACGGGGTTGTCTTTTATCATAACTACCCTGTCCGCCAAAAGCAACGCTTCGTCGATTGCGTGCGTAACGAAAACGACGGTTCGTCTTTGTTCTTCGTACAACTTCAAAAAGGTTTTAATCAGGTGGTTTTTCGTGGACGGATCAAGTCCTTTGAAAGGCTCGTCCAAAAGTAAAACGTCGGATGGATACAAAAACGCCCTTGCGATGTTTACTCTTTGCGCCATACCACCCGAAAGTTCTTTTTTTATTGCCCTTTCCTCGCCCTCCAATTCTACCTTTTTAAGCATATCTTTTACTCTCGCTTTTCGCTCCGCTTTATCTTTGACAACACTTTTAAGCACGAGTTCGAGATTTTTCCCGATTGACAAATTCGGCACGAGCCTGTCTTCCTGAAAAATATACGAAATCGTTCCGACGTCGATTTCACCTTCATACGGCACAAGATTTGAAAGTGCGTTAAGCAGAGTCGATTTTCCGACGGCGGATTTGCCGAGCAAACAAGTTATTTCGTTTTCTTTAAACTGATAGTTGAAATTGTCAAATATAACCTTGTCGCCGTAAGCCACGTTTAGATTTTTTATAGTTACGTTCATCTTGCCGCCTCCGTAATTTTAATTATAACGGTAAACGCCCCTTCTAAAATAAATGACAAAATAACCGCAAACAAAGTGAGTGCCAAAAGCGTCGCAGTGTCGAAATTCAAGTTCGCGCCTCTCATCAAAAGACCTATGCTCTTTTTCGTGAGTGCCATAATTTCCGTTGCAATGACGACTTTAACCGTCAAAGATATAACACTTCGCATACTTTCAAGGCAAGGCTTTGAAATGCTCGGAAGATATACGGATTTAACTATATTGAGTTTTGACACCTTAAAAGTTTTTGCCATTTTCAAAAGGTTTTCGTCAACGCCCGTAATCGCCGTGTAGAACGCCGAATACAAAAGCGGAAACGCAATCAAAAAGCCTATTATTACAGGAGCGGAAGAATAGTCGAACCAAATCAAGACCAACAAAATGACGGCGAGCGTCGGAGCTGCTCTGAGTACCGTTATAATCGGCGAAAGTATCTTGTTAAGCGGTTTTAAAAATGCCGAAAGCGTCGAAAGCAAAAACGCAATCGCCGCCGAAATCAAGAAACACTCGAGCGTTCTTAAAAAAGTCATTCCACCGTAAACCCAAATCTCCTTGCCGCCTAAAAGTGTAAAATATGCGGTCAACGCTTCTTTTGGCGTAGGCAATAAAAGCGGCTTGTTTATTGCCGCCGCCGCTATCGCCCAAACAATAAAAATCAGCGCGACGGAACAAAGCGGATACAACACCGCACCGAGAACTTTTTTCGTCGTCTTATTTTTGAAAAACAAAACGAACTTATTTTCGGTTTTATTATCGCTACTTTTCTCGTCCGTCATCGCCGATTTCCTTCTTGATTTTTTCAGATATTTTTCCGATTAAAGCAAAAACTTTATCGTCATAATCTAATTGTTATTATCTAATTGTTATAGTCGAAATAGAAATCGCTATTCGGAGCTTTAATTCCGAACACTGAAAGATAGCTTTCTATTTCGCTTTTGATGTCGATTGCCCACTTTACGCCGACGTTAGATTTTTCGACCGAAGCGGCAGGGAAAGTAACGGAGCTTCCGTAACCTTTGAACAATTCGGTAAGTCCTGCCTTATTTTTTTCTTCGCTCAAATAGTTAAGGTTTTTGTTGAGAGCTTCGACAAGTGCCTTTACAAATTTTTTGTTTGTTGCAAGGCTTGCCTTTATTGCGAGGGACGCTTGCGGATAGCTTTCTTCTCCGCCTGTCACTTCGCCCCAACCTTTTTGAAGGTCATAAAGAACAGACAATCCTTTTCCTTTGGCATTTGTTGCGGCAGGTTCACCGACAATGCCGTAATTTGCCTTGCCTTGCTTTAATGCGGCAATTACTTGTTGACCGTCTGTTACGTAATACATAGCGACCTTTCCGCTGACGGCTTTATCGCTGTTTACGACAATATCGTCGCCGAGCTTTTCTTTCAAAATTTTTTCAAAAACAAGTTGCGGCGTATTCTTTTCGCCTATTGAATAGATAACTTTTCCTTTAAGTTTATCAAGCGTAAAAGCATCGTCACTATTGCCGATTAAATACAACACGCCGAAAATATTCGACGTCACGATTTTGTAATCTGCACCCTTTTTATAAAGTCCGACGATTGCGTTTGTAGGCATAACTGCAATATCTGCCTTTTCGCCCGTTATTTCACTGCCGATAAGGTTTGACGGAACCACGTTGAAATCGAGCTTGTATCCGCCGACCTTTTCTTTGTTTGCCATAAGGCTTGCCATGGCAAGAAGCGGAGTTCCGTCAGGCAAAGCTACCCTCAAAGTTTTATCACTGCCGCTTTCATTATTGCCGCAAGCTGCCAAAACCGAAACCATAGCTACTATCATAACTATAGCCACAATTAACACTAAAATCTTTTTTGTTTTCATAAACGCCTCCTAATTTTTCTCATCAGTTTCAAAGCCGGTCAACGCTGATTTGACCGAAAGCTGAGGAAACTTTCCGAGTTTTCCGCTAAGTGCGGAAATTCTTTCAACAGAGCCTTCCACAATAAGGCTGATTGCGCTCATTCCGTCACGAGGAATGCCCATTCTTCCGATAATAACGTCAGAATATTCGTTGAGCAGTTTTTGTATCTCAACGCTTATGCTCTTGTCACCTTTAACGACAATCCCAATAACTCCTACTCTCATTCTACCTCCTTTTAGTATCGGCGTTAGAGAATAAAAAATGCCATCTGACGATGGCAAGATTATTCTAAATGAAAAATATTTATCGCCATCTTACTCTCCGTCAACACATCGATACAGATTTTCTAACTTGATATTAACATAGATTGCACCCCTTGGCAATCGTTTGACGTAAATTTGTTTTGCTTATTTCGTTTCGTTTTTATTACTTTTCGTATCGCTCATTTAATCGAATAGCATCTTTAATCGGGGACCTTTTTATAACGTCACGCAACGTTTAAACAGATTTTCATAAGCGGTCAAAATTTAAAATTCGGCTCTTTTTCGTCTACTTTTTTATTATGCTATTTCTCTTTAAAATCGTCATAAAACAAATCGGCTTTTCGTTCTTAAATTTTCTTGGTCAGCAAATTCAGATTTATTTCAGTATTCCGATAAATTTCAAAACAAATTCAACGTTAGCTTTTTTATACAAGTCTTGAAGCTCGGCAAATTTGGCGTCCGTTTCTTTCAAAGGTTTCATTCCGACTTCATTAAACAAATCGCCTATCTTATCATAAATCGATTTCATCGTTTGACCGTCAGCCTTTGCCTCAAAAAACTCTTTCGACAAAAACTTTAACGCATCGCCTATCCATTCGTTTGCATAAGTAGCAATGTCGGCAAATGCCAAATCGGCGGCAGAAACAATCGTCTTCGCCCACTCGTAAACGGTATCTACGGTAGGCTCGCCCGTTTTATCGACCAGTTCGTTGCATTTTTTAAGCAACTCTCTGCCAACTTTATTTTTGTTTATTTTGTCATTTAAAACAGCTTCTTTGACACGCTTGAAAAATGTTATTTCCTGCGTAATTTTGCTTGTAACTCTTATTGACGGATCAAGTTTTACCATCAAATCGAAACTTATGACTTCTGAAAAAGAATCACGATTGAAGAGTACAAACAGCATTAGGGAGGATAAAACGTCCTGCTCGTCTTTAGAAAGAACGCTGTCTATACTTCCGTTAAATTTCATTCCGTCTTCACCTATCAAAGCGGATAGCACAAACCACGCGCCGCCGACTTTTAAAGCGTCACCCTTTATATTTCTTTTAAGTTTTTCGATTTCTTGTTCGACGTCTTTTGACGTAAGATTTTCATACAGCGACTGAAAAACTTTGCCGACTATAAACGTGTAATTTTCAATCGGATAATCCTTATACAAAACCGATACGGCACATTCTGTCAAAGTTTTGTCAACGCTATTTATTATAGGCAAAACGAGGCGTTTGCAAAGCGGCACGAAATCGAAAACGGCTTTTGTAACGGTTATGGTATTAGTGACAAAATTCAGCGTGCTGTCCGTCGTATAAAGGTTTTTAAAGGCGTCGTCAAGCACTTTGAGCGAGCTCGTAAGCGACTTTATTTTTGCGTCGTTTAGCTTTTCGATAAAAGCGTTTGTTGCGCCGACTATACTTTGCACGTAGGCGTGAATTTCGTCAGTGGTTTTTGAACTCAACTCATCAAATTTAAAATCATTTTCAAACCCTAAAATGGATTTTAAATCAAGCGAGGCACGCATATCGACTGCAAACTCGATTATGTCTTGAAAATCTTTTTGCGACACCTTTATAGCCGAGAGTATTTCTTGCTTTTGGCTATCGACAGTCCTTAATCCATCTTGCATCGTTTGCAACTCGCCGATAACTTCGTTAAATTCAGTCACCTTGTCGGGTGAAACGGTAACGCCCAAATTGTTGCGTCTATTCGTTAAATCTTTAATCTTATTTTCCGCCGTCAAATATCCGTCGCTTACCCATAGCTTTAAAACTTCGGCGGCAACGCTTGCATAGTCTGCCCCCGTAAAACTTAATGCGTCAAAAACTTCGACAAACTTTTCCGAACTGAATTTTTCACTCCGCAAAATTCTTTTGAGTTCGTCGTTCGTTTTAAGCTCGTTAGCAAGCGACTTGATTTTTTGCGTGCGGATATTCGATGAATACAAGGCTTTTGCATATAAATCGGTCAATTCTTTTTGCCATCTGTAATGCGCTTCGTTAGGCAAAGCGGCAACTTTATCTGACGTCAAAGAGTAACTCCACCCGTCATAACAAGCAATCATAAATCCGTTTTTAAATTCATCGACGGCAACCTCTCTTTCGCTTTTTGCTTTGCCCTTATCGTTGCACGCAAAAAGACAGCACGCCATAAGCGCAACCGTCAATAAAACTATTAAGATTTTGATTGTCCTTTTCATAAACACATATTACTATATTTTTTTTTGTTTTGCAATAGCCGTAAATCAAGCCGACCTTGCGCCGCTGATAGTACATTGTTTTGCAATAGCCACTTGTTTGCAATAACCGTAAAGCAAACCGACCTTATGCTACTTTCGGTAGCAACTATTATTCTTTGCTTACGCCCTTAATTTTATATCCGCGGCTAAAACAAAGAATGAACGGCAAAAGCGAATAGATAAGGCAAACGACGCCGCTCACCGTAAATGTAACCCACGCCACATAGTAAAACTCAAAGTAAAGCTCAAACAGCAACAGCGCATAAATAAGGCTCAAAATATGCAAAGCGCTGAACGCTACCGCAATCACAAACGCAACGGCGGCAACGATTGTATGTTCAAGCCATTCAGACAACAACATATCCTTTTTTTGCATACCTAAAAGCATAAGCTGTGAGCGTTCGTTTTTCTTTGTTCCCCTTGCTATAAATACGTTGACTATGACGCTTGCCATCATCGCAAGCAAAAACATAATCGAAAGGTATCCGATAAGGTTGAAAATTTTATCGAACGACTCCGACTCCCAACTGAAAGTTTTTAAAGCCGTCAAAACAAACAGGTTTTTAGAGCTAAACTCGGTTTGCATCTTTTTTGCAACGGCGTCAGCATTTTTCGCGCTGACAACGATTGTATCGTAAGTGCTTGTGCGTAACGCCGCCGCAAGCGTTTCGCGTCCGACAACAAGATATGCACCGCCGAAAAGTTCTTGCCTTACAATTCCGCCGACCGTGAAAGTGGCGGTTTTGTCCTCATATTTAAGTTTCACACTATCGCCCACGTTAAGCCCGTGCAGTACGCTGTATGCATAATCGATAAGGCAATA
>JAQYCY010000111.1:0-9199 GCA_028724485.1 Bacillota bacterium
TATTTGCGTCCTGAAAAGATACGTCGTAAACTCTCGCAACGTCTTTTATAGCCGCCTTCGCACTCATCGTCGAATAAGCTATAATTTGCGAAACGTTGTCCTTGCCGTATTTTTCGGTGACGTAATCGATAATTTCGCCTCTTCTGTTGTAACAAAAGTCTATATCGAAGTCGGGCATCGAAACACGTTCTTTTGAAAGGAATCTTTCAAAAATCAAATTATACCTGAGCGGGTCTACGTCCGTTATTCCGATTGAGTATGCAACGAGCGAACCTACGCCGCTACCACGCCCCGGACCAACGGGAATTCCACGCAATCTTGCCGCATTTACAAAGTCCCAAACAATCAAAAAGTAGCCTGCATATCCGCACTCGATAATGACGGAAAGTTCATAGTCAAGCCTGTCTTTGATTTCGGGCGTAATTTCGGGATAACGCGTCAATATTCGTTCATATGCAAGGTCATGAAGATATTGAGCCTCGTCCCTGCCGTTCATTTCGTCGTTCGTGTAACGCGGAATAATCGAGTTTCGTTTTAAAGTGAATTCAAAATTACATTTGTCCGCAATTTCGACAGTCGATTCGATAGCTTCGGGACACCAATCGAAAAGGTCTATCATCTCTTGCTGACTTTTAAGATAAAAATTGTCGTTGTCAAATCTGACGGCACTTACGTCCGTCTTTTTGATGCCCATCTGAATACACATCATCGTGTCCTGAATGTCTGCGTCTTCACGGCTTATATAGTGTACGTCGTTTGTCGCGACTACTTTAACCCCGATTTCTTTTGCGAGTTTAACGAGTTGCGGCAAAACGAACTTGTCTTCTTGCAAGCCGTGGTCTTGAAGCTCGATATAAAAATCGCCTTCCGCAAACATCGATTTCAATTTCAATGCATAATCTTTCGCTTTGTCGTATTCGTTTGCAAGCAAATATCTAGGAATTCTGCCTGCCAAACACGCCGACAAGCAAATAAGTCCTTCCGAATATTGCTCTAACAGTTTAAGGTCGATTCTCGGTTTTTGATAAAAGCCGTCCACAAACGCTTTTGACGACAACACCATAAGGTTCTTATAACCTTGTTCGTTCTTCGCAAGAATAATAAGGTGATCGCGAGCGCGCATAACTTCGGCTCGCTTATCGTACATGTCGGGAGCAACGTAAAACTCTTCGCCGATAATCGGCTTTATTCCGCTGCCTTTTAAAGTAGACACAAACGCGTATACGCCGTACATATTTCCGTGATCGGTAATCGCGACGGCTTGTTGTCCGTCTTTTATTAACGCTTCTTTAAGCGGATACGAATGGATAGTTCCGCCGTCAGGCTTTTTGCCCGTGATTCTGTCAAGTCGGACTGCGCCGTCGAGCAAGCTGTATTCGGTGTGTAAATGCAAATGCACGAATTTACTTTCCATCGTTTTCTCCTTCCGTAGTTTCCATTATTTTTCTCAGTCTGTGATTAAGGCAACTTTTCGATATTCCGAGTATCTCCGAAAGTTCGCTAAGCGTTGCCGTCGGGTTGTCAAGCCTTGCCGTTGCCGCCTCTTTTAATCCGAGCGGCAGATTGTCAAGCCCTATTCCGTTTTTCAATTCTTCGATTGCGACTATCTGTTTTGCCGCCGCCGCAAAGGTTTTGTCAAGGTTAGCCGCTTCGCATATAACGTTTCGGTTTATGCTGTTGTTCATATCTCTGTCCGCAATAATTTTTTCGAGTTCGAGCGACGCTTCCGTCAGTTTCAGAACCCTGAAAAAATCAAGAATTATGTTTTTATCTTTTGCATAAACCAAAAAATTGTTGCCGCGTTCGCTCTTTTTGAAATTCAACGCAAAACGCTTCAAAAGTTCCAGAACGCCGTCTGCTTCCGCCTCGTCGGAAAGCTGATATTCGACGTGATAGCCGCTGTGTCCGCTCTCGGCAGTGGACGGAACGTATACGCTTCCTGC
Source organism: Bacillota bacterium (assembly GCA_028724485.1). GTDB lineage: Bacteria > Bacillota > Clostridia > Christensenellales > CAG-917 > CAG-917. Next base: position 1,944 of record JAQYCY010000111.1, read on the forward strand.
TCCGACAAACAATCCTTTTAAATATTCTTTCGCGCAACAAGGGCTTTTAACTATTTCGTCAGGAACGCCGCGAACAAAAGACGAAAAGCTGTCGCCGTCAAGTTGCATAAGTCCGCATTCGGACAAAACGTCACGACTTATACCTTGCGGAATTTTAACGGTAAAATAATTCTCGCCGCATTTTACGCCGCTCTTCACTTTGCCCTTTTCTATTTCCACGTCGGTCAGATAAGTTTCCTTGATAAGACCGCTTACTCTTTCCACCGCTTCCGACAAAAACAGAGTCAGAGTACAATTCATTCCGCGTTTTGTAAGCTCAACGCTTCCGGAGGATTTAAAAAGAGCAGACAAAAAAGCCCTTACGCAACAAAGTTGCTTCGGGCAAGACGATAAGATTTCTTCAAGCACCAATTCTTTAAAATTCATTTCTTCCTCGTCGTAAATTCGCAGTCTACCCCGACTATTCGGTCAAGCGGAATCTTGTGTTTTTCGATAAACGCCTTAACTCTGAAAAATTTTCCGACGTTTATGATTTTATGCGCGTCGCTTCCCAAGATGAATTTTACTCCGCTTTTTAAGGCTTCGTCAATCATCGGTTCAAGCGTTTCGATATGTTTTTCGTTTAGTTCTATATGACAGCCGTTTGATTTTGCGCACTCGAATATTCTTTTCCCTTTCACTTCGGCGCGGTGACCTAAGTGACAAATCACGTCAACGGGATACTTTTCGACGACCTTGACAAACGCTTCGGTATTTTTTTCGACAAGCTCGCTCGATAAGTTTTTCGTCCAACCGTTGCGGAGAATAAACTCCGCTCTGTCTTTGCCGTCGCCTTTTGTCACAAACCTGTGAAAGCCGACGTGCAACACGTCAAGTTTCTTTATTGCGCTTGGCATAACGTCTATATCGCCGTCAAAGTTCAAAATATTTCCTTCAACCGACTGCAATGCCGTTATGCATTTTTTATTCTTCATTTCATCAATGGACGAAATCGATTCTTCATTTATCTGTTTTATTCGGGAAATAGATTTTTCGAGTTTTTCATCTGTCATTCCGACAAAATAACTGCGATACGAATGGTCGCAAATCGCAAATTTTTCAAGCCCGACTCTATTTGCTTCACGGCAAACGGCTTCGATGCTCCCTTTGCCGTCGCTGAAATCGGTGTGGATATGAAAATCTCCCAAAATCTTAATCAAGTAACTTAAACTCCCTTTCTAATCGTATTCCGTATTTATAATAAACCGTTTCTTCGATTTTGTCGACTATTTGCAAAAAGTCGCTTGCGGTTGCGCCGCCGTTGTTCACGATAAAATTGCAATGCTTGTCGGATATCGAAGTACCGCCGACCGAATAGCCTTTTAGTCCGCAATCTTCGATAAGTTTTCCTGCGCTCGCCCCTTTCGGATTTTTAAAAGTGCTTCCGCACGACGGCGCGGTGGTCGGCTGAGTCAAACGCCGCTTATGACAATTCGCCTTAACCGTTTTTGTCATTTCTTCTCGGTCGGCTCTTTTTAGTTTAAAAGTCGCCGACACGATAACGCCGTCAACGTCGCTTTCTCTGTAACCAAAATTAGGCTTAACTTCTTTTAAAACGCCGCCCTTTAAAACCAGACAACTTTCAAGGCAATCGCTTATCTGCATCGAAAATGCGCCTGCGTTCATCTTAACGAGTCCGCCGACGCTTGCAGGAATTTGATGAATAAATTCAAGCCCCGACAACGAAGCGTCGAAAGCCGCGTCAAACAATTGTTTTGCGCTTGCCCCTGCTTCGGCGATTATCTTTTCGCCAGAAACGTAAACTCCGTTAAGCCTTTTAAGCGACAAAGCCGTTATTCGTTTGATTCCGTCGCTTATGATAAGATTGCTGCCTCGTCCTATCACAAAATCGAACCGATTTTGAATGGAAACAAGAGCGTCAATCGTAAGCGGAAAAATCGTTTCGGCTATGCTTCCGCCGCCCCTAAAAGTCGTTATATCTTTTGCCGACAAATTGTCCAAAACAATCACGGCGCTTTTGTCGAAAAAATTTGGCATATCTAAATATATGCCGCGATAATCTTTTTGTTTCTGCCCTTTTGACCGCTTGTTTAAAGATTTGTTCAGGCAAAACTTAATAGCAATCGCAGAGTAACTGCCGACGTTAGTTTTGGCGGCAATTAAACATAAATCGATTATCTCAAAACTCTCAATCGATTTTACGATTGTTAAAGTTTTTCATATTTTTCAATATGCCGTCAAGCGGGTCTTTACCCAAACTTTTTAGGCACATATTTTTTGTCGCCGCTTCTATAACAATCGCAAGGTTTCTGCCTGCAATGACCGGAATTGAAATCTTCGGGATTCTTACTCCCAAAATTTCGACGTGAGCCGTCTCGTCGCCAAGTCTTTCGACTTTGTCAGTCCACTTTACAAGTTCGACGTTAAGACCGATTTGCTTTTCTTCCAAAACGCCCGAAATGCCGTACATATCTTCTACGTTGATAATTCCCACGCCCCTGACTTCGAGCAAGTTTCTTATGGTTTTAGGTGCGCTTCCCATAAGACAATTCTTTATGTTTTTAACGATAACTCTGTCGTCTGCGACAAGCATATGTCCCCTATGAACAAGCTCTAAGGCCGTTTCGCTTTTTCCTATTCCGTTTTCACCCGTAATAAGCACGCCGATGCCCGAAATATCCAAAAGTTCGCCGTGTATATCGATTTGCTCGCAAAGCTGTTCATTTAAATAATGAACAAGGTCGTTTACGAACTCTGAAGTCGATTTTTCGGTGCCGTAAATAGGACATTGATATTTTCTCGCTATCGCCAAAAACACTTCGTCCGGCGAAAAGCCGCGCGTCATTACTACGCACGGAATTCGCTTGGACAAAAAAACGTCTACCCTTTTAACGGCGTCATCTTGCTCTAAACTTTTGAGATATGCTATTTCCGCGCTTCCGACAACTTGCACCCTACTCGATGCAAAATAGTCTTCAAACCCTGCAAGCAAAAGCCCGGGGCGGTTGACAGTAACCGTCTGCAATCTGATTTTTGCGTCCTTTTCGGCATAAAACACCTTTAAGCCGTTTTCCTTTGCAAAGTCTTCTGAACTGACGAAAACCGATTCTTTTTCTTCTACCGCTTTATTAACCATAATTCACCTTTAGCGAACTTCACTCTTTTGTCGTTGAATGGTCGCTTTCTTCTCTAAAATAATTGTATACTATTTTCGCCGTTTTGCTCGGCAATACTTTGCCCAATTCTATAAGGTCGGCTTCCTTGATTTTTTTGACGCTTTTAAAATGTTTCAGCAACGCTTCCACTCTCGCTTTACCCAAAGTAGGAACGTTATAAAGCTCGCTCTCGCCCGCTTGTTTCAATCTTAAATTTCTGTTGAACGTAATTGCAAATCTATGCGCCTCGTCACGAACTCTTTGTAAAAGTTGAAGAGCTTTGGAGCTTTTATCAAGTACGATAGGCGTCGTGTCCAAAAAGACTTCTTCTTCTCTTTTGGCAAGAGATAAAATCGGAATGTCCACGCCGACACGTTGCATAGCTTGTTTTGCAAACGAAAGCTGTCCTTTGCCGCCGTCAATCAAAATCAGGTCGGGAATTGTAGCAAAACTTTCATCGTCATCGCCAAGCCTTGACAGCCTGCGATAAAGAGTTTCTTCCATCGAGCGGAAATCGTCAATCCCTTCAACCGTCTTTATTTTAAATTTGCGATAGTGCGACTTTTTCGGCTCGCCGCCTTCGAATACTACCATACTCGAAACTTTGTTCGTTCCGCTAAGGTGGGAAATATCATACGCTTCTATACGGTTCGGGGCCTTAGGCAAATTCAAGGCGTTCATAAGCTGAATGACCGCGCCTTTGGTTTGCTCATATCTGCGCTTTTCTCGGTCGCCGTATTTTTCGAGATAGTCGGTGGCGTTTGCGGCGGCAAGTTCGACAAGTTGTTTTCTTATGCCCTTTTGCGGAACAAGGCAAAGCACTTTTCTGCCCGCAACGTTTGAAATTGCGCTTTCAAGTCCTTCGACTTCTTCTTCAAGTAACACTTCGTCGCAAACGGGAATGTTTTTGTCATAAAACTGCAAAAGGAACGATGATAAATCTTCGTCAAGACTTTCGCAAATAAAGTTGTCTGCGCCGACGGTTTTTCCGCCCCTTATAATGAGCAAACTGACCGACGTTTTAAGTCCGTCCGAACGCATAACGAAAACGTCTATGTTTTTGTCGGTCGGCATATTAGTGATTTGTTTTCTGACAAGTTTATCGAGTACGCCGAGTTTATCGCGACATTGCATAGCCGCTTCAAAATTGTTTTCGGCAGAAAACTTAAACATTTTCTCTTTGAGCAGCTTTTCGACTTCCGTGTCGTTGCCACGCAAAAACGATATGACTTTTTTTATCTCCGCAAGATATTCTTCTCTCGTCACGTTTCCGCTGCACGGCGCAAGACACTTGCCCATATGATAATTCAAACAAGGGCGCAGCGGTTTATCGCCAAGTTGCATTCGGCAACTTCTCACCTTAAATGCCGTATGGATAAGGTCAAACACGTCCGATATATTGACCGAAATCATATAAGGTCCGAAATATTTCGCTCCGTCTTCTTTAAGCGACCTGACAAGCGTGATTTGCGGAAAATTTTCTTTGAGGTCGATTCGCAAAAACGGATAAGCCTTGTCGTCTTTTAATAAAATGTTGTATTTAGGCTTATGCTCTTTTATGAGATTGTTTTCGGTGAGCAAAGCGTCGACTTCGGATTTAACGATGATATAGGAAAAGTTGCGAACCTTTTCCATCATAGCCATAACTTTGACGGTCTGATTCGCCTTGTGGAAATATTGCCTTAAACGGTTTTTAAGGTTTTTCGCTTTTCCGACGTAAATAATTTCTCCCCTTTCGTCATACATTATATAAACGCCGGGAGAAGTCGGCACGTCTTTCAACTTTTCGATTAAATCCATTGTTTAATTATAACACAAAGCATACGCTTTAACAACAAAAGCGAAAATATATAAATCGTAAAATACAACGTTTGTTCATAAATTTATATGTTCATTCATCACGCTTACTCACCGCCCAACCTACTACGCCGATTTTGCGTCTGTTTGCGTTTATTACGTTCGCCTGCGTTCGCCTTTATATTTGCTTTCGCTCGCTCTATCGACGCACAAATAAAAAAAACCGCAAGCCTTGCGGTTTGCGGAGCATCGTCAGTATCCCAAAAACCTGACGCCTGCGTGTAATACGTCTTCAACCTGTTCGCTTTTAAGGCTGTAATAAACGACCTTGCCTACTCTCCTATCGCTTACTACGCCTTGAAGTTTCAACAATTTGAGCTGATGAGAGCAAGTTGTTTGATTCAGCGAAAGCATAGTCGATAAATCGCTTACGCACATTTCCGAAATGGACAATGCGCACAATATCTTTGCTCTTGTCACGTCCGAAAAAACGGAAAAGAATTGAGCTAACTCGTTTAAGGTTGAATTCTTTGGCACATAACAGTTAATTTTTTCTTGTGTAGCTGTATCCAATAAAATATCCATAACAGCCTCCACTAACGATATTGTAAAATACAAAAAAAAATCCGACAAGCATGAACTTTGTCGAATTGTTTCGCATAACATAGAATAAAGCAAAAAAAGGTGAATTTATGTTTAACGATAATTGGTTTTTATTCATTCTTATAGTATTGCTGATGTTCTCGGACGACGGTGAATTGAACGAAGTCGAAACGTCGGTCATACTTGCGATTTGCCTTGTTTTGGCTTGCAAAAATCCTGCATGTTCGGGCTCTTCGCAAACCACGACTTAACGCAACAGCGACTAACTCATTTAGCGTCAATTAGCCATCGGGCTATTTGTCGCCGTTTTCGTCACTGTCTTGCCCACTCTCTTTCAAAAAGTCATCGCCACCGTTTTCAGACCCGTCATCGACTGTTTCATTGCCTGTATCATTTTTAGTTGCGCCGTCTGTTCCGCCTTTTTGGTTTTTACTCGTTTCGACGTTATCGTCCGATAAGTCAAATTCAAAGTCATCGCTATCGTTATCGTCTTTATCTTTTTTGCCCTTTGGCGTATCTTTTATCGCCTTATCCATAAGCGGTTTTAAACGTGTGTAAAGCATAAGCATAAGCGTATCCAAAAGCAAAAGCGCAAGCGTTCCTACAACGGCAATAACCGCATAATTGATTTCGACGCCAAGTGACGACAGGTCGACAAAAAGCGTCTTCGAGCCAAAATACAAAGCCGCAAGGCAAGCGTTGATATAAACTATTTTTACAGGGAAAGTGATGTACGGCTTTACGTTCTTTTCTGCCATAACCGTCGAAACGAAAGTCATAGGTCCGAAATAAATTATAAAGCCTAAAATTTGCAAAATATCGCCGACAATGGCAAACGCTAACAGGCACGACGCAATATACGCAAACGCCGCCGCCCAATAATATTTCTTACAAATAGGCGCCATCAAAACGACGGACGCCGCTATGTAAAAAGAAATCGTTCCGTATCTGACTATGACGGAAAGCCAAAGCAGCAGTAGCATAAGTCCTGCCGATATGCCTGCAACCGCAATTTCTATGGTTTGTCTTTTAAGTTTAAGTCGTTTTTTCACTAACAGCAAGCTATAAGGTCGCCACCCATACATTCGCAACAACAGTCGGCGCACAAAAGTCCGCTGCAAATATTACAACAAGTGTTGTCCGAACCACCGTTTCTGGAATACGTCCTGTCCGGATTTGCTCCCCCTTCCGACGACGAATAGCTCTTATCGGAAACTTCGCCGTTTATGCCTTCGTCTTTTTTTGAAAGTTTTGCTTTCAGATTGCCGAGTGCTTTTGAATATTTCTCGTTAGACGGATCGATTTCGACAGCGATTTCAAGTTGATTTTTGCATTCCGTAAACCAATTCTTATTGTAAAATACGATTGACTGCAAATAATGCCATTCTGCGTCGCGCTTTTCCATTTGGTCGAGAAGAGATTGAGCGTCGTCAAATCTTTTCTCAGTGAGAGCTTGTCTTACTTCCGCAAGCGAAGCGCTGTTTTTGTAACCTGCCGCTTCGTCTTCGAGCGATTGCAAAGCGTCGTTAAACGCAAGGTCAAGCTCTTGAAGTTTTTTTGCAGCGTCAGCCCCCGCTTCGCCCTCCAAGAACAAATCGTTTTGATACTTATCGCGTTTTTCGTGATAAGCGTTCAGTATTTCTTCACGGCTTGCCCCGTGCCTTACTCCCAATGTTACAAACGGGTCGTTTCGCATTTAGG
>JAQYCY010000112.1:0-4825 GCA_028724485.1 Bacillota bacterium
ATACACGGTTCCGCCGGTGTGGTGAAATTGGCAGACGCACTGGACTCAAAATCCAGCGGTAGTGATACCGTGCCGGTTCAAGTCCGGCCGCCGGCACCAACAAAAGAACTCAATGCAAAGCATTGAGTTCTTTTATTTTAATTTTATTTTCCTATCTATTTATTTTATTCTATTTATTTTATTCTCCTATCCTTTTTATCGATTTATTTTGTTATCGACCTTTAAATCTATTTGTTTTTAGTTATCACTTTTACGACGGTTCGAATACGACCGAAAAACTCACTCTAAGATTTTTATATAACTTAAAAGTAATAGTTTTAACTTAAAATCAACTATATTAAAAACTATACATCAAATCGGTGCGAACTTAACGTTTGCTTTGGAAATCAATGCAAACTATTATCTCACACAAACGCTTTTACAAACGATAGTCTTTTGCCACAAAATCGAATTTTCATAAGCGTCTAAGTTTTCAAACAATAAGTGAAGCTCAAACTTCCTCTCGTCATTAGTATAAAGTTCGATTGCTTTAAGGACGGTTACGCCTGAATATTGATTGTCTTTGTCCCATTTTTCGACAATTCCGTAATCGCCTTGTACGTTTTCGACGCCAACGGCCAAAAGCGCCGTATTCTTGAATTTTACGCAATATTCGTCATTTATCGCAACGACGCTGTCAATAGGCGATTCTTTAAAATCATCGAAATCGATTTCATACGGCAGACAATCGGCTGCACGTTCAGTGAAATAATCGGCTTTTTTAGCTACGTCTTCAAGCCTTAATCTCTCGTCCGTCGCGTAGCTTTCGACAATCGCTTTATCGGACAACAAAACATAACCAAGCGGAATTATCGCAATGTTTTGCAATTTGTCCTTTACATCTTGCGGTAATTCATCGATAAGTTTTTTGTTTTGCTCGTATTTGCAATCGAACAATACCGAAAAATATTCTCTGTCAAACGTGAAATTTTCGTCATCGTATACATACAAGTTTTCACGCTTTAAAAACAATTCTTTTTGTTTGTTATACAATTCTTTAAAATCGACATTTTCAGAAAAGTCGCTAATCGGCTTTGCCTTAAAAATAATTTGAATACGTTTAAAATTCCTTACCCATTCCTTCGTTAAATATCTCATTGTTTTCTCCTATGTTTATATAAATTCATATTTAATTTTTGTATGTAAACTTATATACACTTTATATATGCGACAGTGACGAAATTCCATTTATCTCGCTCGTATATGTTCGGTCGGTTTTGAACACCCTATTTAATAGTATGAAATCATATACTTAAATAGGTGTCGATAACCGACAAATCACCCTTACATAACAAAAGAGGAAAATATGGCAGTATCAACAACTTTTCAAACTAGATTGTGTAATTTAGTGGATGAGTCCGATTATACGAGAACGGAACTTCGCGAACTGCTTAAAATCAGTTCCACGTCTTTTACCAACGCTTTGATTTACGGAATAATTCCTACTCCGAAAACCTTAATCAAACTCGCCGATTTTTTTGACGTTTCTCTCTCCTATCTTTTAGGCAAAGTCGATTCGGACAATTTTATCAAATCTAACTTAAATCAAAATTTTTGCGACCGCCTCACCTTGCTTCTTGACGAAAGCGGCATTTCTCGCTACAAACTTGCGCAAGACTGTCTTTTTGACAAAAGCCTGATTTCAAGATGGTTCGCAAAAGGATATTTGCCGTCGCTCGACATCCTTGAAATTTTGTCAAACTATTTTGGCGTGTCCACCGACTATTTATTAGGCAGGTCAGATTTTAAAAACTAACACCTAACGTCTTTACACAATTATTATACCAAATCATTAAGGCGTCGTAAACCGATTAAACACCTATCTTTTGTCGAAAAAACTTATATATTGTCATTTATAGTCTTTTCGCTTTTACAATAAAATAGGAATTTTCTTACGTTGGTCAAAATTTTATTATAAAACTAATAACTCAAACCTTTTGTTTTAAAATTGAAGCCATTTGTGGATTATTCAAAAATTAAAGCCGTCCATATAGACGGCTTAAAACTATTCTTAACAAAGTGTATTATAAACTTACATTAGTAAAATTCAAAATCAAATCTCTTGTCAACGCTTTACTATTTTTTAGATTCGGAAAACAAGTAGTCGCAGATTTCTTTTATGTTCTTTTCCAATTCGTCCTTAGTGCCGTTGTTGTCGAGTATGATTGTGGAAACCGCTTTAAGTTCCTTATCGGATTTTTGCGAACGCATAATTTTTAATGCCATTCTACCCGTAAGTCCTGCTCGATTGGCAAGACGTTTTAAGCGTTTGCGTTTTGACGCTTGAACGAAAATGATTTCATCGAAACACTCTCGCATATTGGCTTCCAAAAGAAGCGGAACTTCAACGAAAAGCGGGTCTTTAGGTATTTGTTCGATACGCATTTTAATAATCGGATGCGATATAGAATTGAGCATATAGCGTTTTGATTTGTCTTCAAAAATTTGGGCGCGTAGTTTTGCTTTATCGATAGAACCGTCGGCTAACTGAACGTCCGGAAAGGCGGCAACCAAAAGGCGAATATATTTTTCGTCGTGAAACAATTCGGCATTGATTTCGTCAGCCTTACAAGTGCAATAACCGAGCTTTGAAAGATAATCGATAACAGCAGATTTGCCGCAACCGATTCCGCCGCATATTGCAATTCTCATAACTACCACCCCCTTAATTTAATTTTAGCACAACCAAATTAAAAAGCAATAGTCGTCTGAAATTTTTCGACATTTTTTGCAATGATTTAATGTTAATTTTTTAATAACTGAGGCAAATTGTTTAAAATTTTTGTAAGTTCGTCCAAATCGAACGACGGAACGTAGTCTTCGATTCCGCTCTCCAAGTCTTGCGAGAAACCTTTGCTAAGCCCTGCTTCAAAAAAAGCGTCAACCGCGGCGTCGTATTCCGCATCGGTAAGCCGCCTGTCATACTTAGTACCTGAAACAGCCGCTGTCGGAAAATACTGCGCCATCACGGATACAAGCATATCCTTATCGATTTGAGCGATTTTTTTAAATACGCCGACCGTATTCGAATACTCGTCAGGCAAAACCAAATGCCTTACCACAACTCCTTTTTTTATCATATCGCCGTCGAAAACGTCTTTCGGCTGTTGTCTTTTCATTTCGGAAATCGCATCGAATGCGACGGCAGAATAATTTTTGGCGTTGCTGAGTCTCATTGCCAAATCGTCGTCGCTATATTTAAAATCAGGCAAATACACGTCAACCAAACCGTCCAAAATTTTTAGCGTTTCTACCGTTTCATAACTTGAAGTGTTGTAAACGACGGGAACGTCAAGTCCGTCGATTTTCGCACGCTCCAAAGCCGACGCAATGCTTTTGACGTATAGCGACGGAGTAACGAGATTTATGTTTTCCGCGCCGATATGTTGCAAATACAACATCAAATCTTTAAGAGTGTCGATTGAAACGTCAATACCTTTTTTGCCGTGCGAAATTTCGTAATTCTGACAAAAAACGCATTTTAAATTGCAACCCGAAAAAAATATCGTTCCGCTGCCGTTTTTGCCCGAAATAATCGGCTCTTCATAGTTATGCAATCCAACTCTTGCTATTTTCATATCGTCTTTTCCAATATCAAAGTGAACGGTCCGTCGTTTGTTTGACATATCGTCATATCCGCGCCGAACACGCCGAATGCCGTTTTGTAGCCGTACGCATTTTTAAACTTTTCTTTAAATTCGTCAAACATTGCCTTTGCTTCGTCCCATTTCATAGCCGCAATAAAACTCGGACGATTGCCGTGCGAAGCGTCGCCTGCAAGCGTAAACTGCGACACAAGCAAAAACTCGCCTTTAACGTCGTTAGCGGACAAGTTAGTCTTCCCGTTTTCGTCTTCAAAAATTCTAAGGTTTATGAGTTTGGTGGTTGCCCAATCGAAAAGTTCTTTTTTGCCCGAGTCCGCTTCCGTAAAACAGACGTATGCCACCATACCTTTTCCGATTTCAGACACGACTTTTCCGTCAACGCTAAGATTTGCGTCCTTAACTCTCTGTACTACTATTTTCATTTCTTTTCCTCGGCGGCGCGCCCAAAAAACTGAACAACCTACATTCGAGTTCGCTGTTGTAAAGTTTTCTCGTTTTGTCCGCTTTCCTTCCGAAATATTTTTCAAAACTCATAACCGTCGTCACGACGTAGCAAGACCATTCGTCAAGCGATTTAAACATTTTGCCGAAATCGCGATAGAGTTCTTTAAGTTCGTTGCCACCCGAAAGTCTTTCTCCGTACGGCGGATTTGCCACCATAATTCCGTGTGCGTATCGTGAAGATATGTTTCTCATATCCTTTGTTTCAAAGTGGATATAATCTTTAACGCCTGCATTTTTTGCGTGTTCGTTCGCAAGTTTTATCGCTCTGCCGTCGATGTCAAAACCCGAAATTCTGAGGTCGGCGTTTTGTATTATTTTACTTTCATACTCTTCTTTGACTTGCGGCATAACCTTAGGAGCGTTTGAAAATTTCTCAAACGCAAAATTGCGCAACATTCCGCTTGGCGTATTCGTTGCAATTAAAGCGGCCTCGATAGGAAAGGTACCCGAACCGCAAAAAGGGTCGATTAACGCTCGATCGGCTTTAAAATATGAATTGAGAATTATAGCCGCTGCCATAGTCTCTCTCATCGGCGCTATCCAGACTTTCGTTCTGTAACCACGCTTATGCAATCCGTCGCCCGACGTATCGAGCCCGATTGTGACTTCATCTTCACAGATAGAAACTTCAAAACGATATTCTTCACCGCTTTCGGGAAGCGTTTTAAGGCGCAGTG
>JAQYCY010000113.1:0-10218 GCA_028724485.1 Bacillota bacterium
GCGATAAACTCCGAGCGTTTTATTTCGATTTCGTTTGAAAACTCACCGTTTACAAACTTATAGGGTTTCATTTAACAATTACCTTAAAGAAATTCTTTTTGCCCTTTTGCAAAACAAAGCCGTTTGCCGTTTGGCTGTCCGTCAAAGTCGCCTGCGCGCTTTCAACCTTTTCACCGTCTATTCTGACGCCGCCCCCATCGATAAGTCTTCTCGCCTCACCTTTTGACGGCGCTGCGCCGATTGCTACAAGAGTGTCGACAACCGTTTTAACGTCCGCCGAAATTTCTTTTTTAGGCATATTTTCGCTGTCGCCGCTAAACGCCGCTCTCGCTTGTTTTTGCGCTTCGATTGCGTCTTCTTCGGTGTGAACGAGTTTTGTCAACTCGTATGCCAATCTTTCTTTTGCAAGATTTATTCGTTCGTCCTTGTGCTTAGTAAGTTCGGCGATTTCGTCGAGCGGAAGGAACGTCAAAAGTTTAAGGCAGTTTTCGACGTCTTCGTCGGCAACGTTTCTCCAATATTGATAAAATTCGTATGGGGTCGTTTTATTGCGGTCAAGCCAGACTGCGCCTTTTGCCGTTTTGCCCATTTTTGTTCCGGCGCTTGTTGTAAGCAACGTAAACGTCATTCCGTAAACTTCTTTTTGTTCCTTTCTTCTTATAAGGTCCGCGCCTGCCAGAATGTTAGACCATTGGTCATCGCCGCCACATTCGAGTTTACATCCGTATTTGCGGTTCAAAACCAAAAAGTCGTATGCTTGCATAAGCATATAGTTGAATTCAAGGAAAGAAAGTCCCCTTTCCATTCTCGATTTAAAACATTCGCAAGTGAGCATTTGGTTGACCGAAAACATTGTGCCGACTTCACGCAAGAAATCGATGTAGTTTAAGTTCAAAAGCCAATCGGCGTTATTTACGATGATTGCCGCATTGTCGCCTTCAAACGATACGAATTTCGACATTTGCTTTTTGAAACATTCTACGTTGTGCGCAATCGTTTCTTTCGTCATCATCGAACGCATATCCGTTCTGCCCGACGGGTCGCCGACCATTGCCGTTCCGCCACCGATTAAAATGAGCGGTCTGTGACCTGCCTTTTGCATGTGACTCATAACGATAAGTTGCATAAAGTGACCGACGTGAAGGCTGTCGGCTGTCGGGTCGAAACCGATATAAAACGTTGTCGGTTCGCTGCCGAGCAATTTGTATAATTCTTCTTCTCTGACTACTTGTTTAACAAAGCCACGCGCCTTTAAAGTGTCGATGATGTTTTCAGCCATTATAAATTCTCCTTAAAATAGTTTCCGAGCTTTTCAATGCCCTTCTCGATTTGTTCGATAGTCGCGTTGCTGTAATTTAGTCTGAAACAGTTTGTTATACCTTCTTTTGCAAAGAAACTGCTTCCCGAAACGTAAGCGGTGTCCGTCTTTTTAACGCAGTCCATAAAACAAGCGTCAAGGTCAACCGATTTATCGAAAAATTCGCCCCATATAAACAAACCGCCGTCGGGATTTGTAAACTTAACTTTGTCAAGCGGCATATACTTTTGAATTGCGCCGTACATAGCGTCTTTTTTGGCTTTATAAACAGGCGTAATTTCTTTTAAGTGCGGTTCTAAATAACCTCTACGCAAATACTCGTCGATAATAGCTTGCGAAAGGTTTGAAGTGTGAACGTCAACCGCTTGTTTGCCGATTGTCATTTTTCTGATTATTCTCTCGTCGCCGACTGCAATTCCGGTTCGAAGTCCCGGCGCGATTGTCTTTGAAAACGACGTAACGTAAACGACGTTTCCCGTTTTATCGAACGACTTGATTGCAGGAAGTTTTTCGCCCGAAAATCTGATTTCTCCGTAAGGATTGTCTTCGATGACTACAACGCCGTATTTTGCCGTAATTTCACAAATGGCTTTTCTCTTTTCAAGCGAAAGCGTTTTGCCCGTAGGGTTTGAAAAGTCTGCAACAATGTACAAAAGTTTCGGCTTATACTCTTTTATCTTCTTTTCGAGGTCGACAAGGTTAAGTCCGTCGTCATCGCTGTCAACGCCGACTGCAACGCCCTCGTATGTCTTTAAAATGTGCAAGCAAGCAAGATAGGTAGGATTTTCAACCAAAACCACGTCGCCCTTATTGATAAACGCTTTGAACATAAGGTCGATACCCTGTTGTCCGCCCGAAATAACGAGAGCGTTTTTCAATTCGCCTTCGACGCCGAATCTTTTCGCATAGTTAAGACCCGATTCGAGAAGCGGCGTATATCCTTCCGTTCCGCCGTATTGAAGAATTTTTGCAGCCTTGTCGCCACTAAGCAAATCGCTAGCGATTTCGAGTATTTCTTTTTGCGGCAACAATCCCAAAGTCGGAAAACCGCCTGCGAAAGAAACAACGTTAGGATTTGCAAGCAACTTGAAAATTTCTCTTATCGCGTTGCCTTTAAGATTCTTTAATCGGTCACTCCACATTTCATCAAATTCCATTTTTGCCTCGCATTAGTTGATTTTACTATCGTGTAAGTAGCAAATCGGATTTTTAAATTTATTCCAAAATATAAAAAAGGGTTCAATTTCACACGATATAACTTATGTTTTAAATATTATATCACCGCAAATTCGATATGGCAACTTATTTAAGTCGGACAAATAAAAAAGGCAAGTACATACTTGCTAAAAAACTAAAACTAAATTGCAAAACGTATTTTTCTCCGTTTTATATTTCGCTACGATTGAACTAACTGTTTTGTAATTAAATTTTAAACTATTTAATGCTAAACTCTAAGCTGTTTTTAGCTTACAATTAAGCCATATTTTGACAAATTTTAAGCTGTTTGCTATCAAACTCCAAGCTGTTTTTTCACTCATCTTCGAGCTAATTCTGACAAACCCTTATGCTTTTTATGTTAGGCACTAAAAAGTTTTTAGGTTGTTAAGTTTAATTCTTTTAATGGTCGATTGTTGCATTTTGTAAATCGCTTATTTATTTAAATCGGCGGTCTGTTTCAATCGTTACCGTTGCCGTTGTTATTTCGTAATTTCTCTAACGTTTTCTCGAAATAATCGGGAAGCGGACAGGAAAAATGCATTTCTTTTCCCGTTTTAGGATGCTTTAAAACAAGTTCTGTTGCGTGCAGAAGCTGACCGCCTTTCCAAAGTTTCATACTTCCGCCATATACGTCGTCGCCGACAATCGGATGATGCAAATACTTCATATGCACTCTTATTTGATGAGTCCTACCCGTATAAAGCTCGAAACGCATAAGCGTATACGCTCCGAAGCGTTCCAAAACCTTGTAAAAAGTCTTTGCAGGTTTGCCGTTTTTCGTTACCGCCATTTTCTTTCTGTCACTTGTGCTTCTGCCAATCGGCTGTTCGACAAAGCCTTCGTCTTCTTTCACGTTTCCGTCGACAAGCGCGTAATAGATGCGGTGCGCGGTTTTGTTTTCGATTTGACTCGCAAGGCTCTTGTGCGCATCGTCGTTTTTGGCAACTACCAAAAGTCCAGACGTGTTTTTATCTATTCTATGCACGATGCCCGGTCTTACGACTCCGTTTATTCCGCTAAGATTGTCAAGACAAAACAGCAAAGCGTTTACAAGCGTATCGCTGTCGTCATAGCTCGACGCAGGATGAACGACCATCCCTTGCGGTTTGTTTATAACGGCAATATCTTCATCTTGATATACGATATCGAGCGGAATGTCTTGTGGCGTCAAATCGAGTTCTTTCGGCTTGGGTAAAACAAATTCCACTTTGTCGCCGACTTTCAAGTTAAAACCTGCCTTAAAGCATTTTTCGCCGTTTACAACTGCCCCGTCGGACTCAACTACTTTTTTTACGAGCGATCTCGAAACGTTTAAAGCCGCCGACAAAAAAACGTCCAACCTTTCGCTTTTGTCGCAAATTAAAAGGTCAGACATTTTCGTCATCTCCGTGTCGCACGTTCCATTTAAGTTCGTTTAGCATAAGTTTCAACGTGTCTTTAAATTCCATTTTAGGTTCAACTACTTTTCCGATTTCATCACAAACCATATCAGGGCTTTCGGTGGCAGGCATAGTCAGCGGCAAACTTTTTGCATCGCGTTCCTTTTTAGTTTCGACGATTATCATAACAATCAAATAAATGACAAGCCAGAAAGTTCCTATCGTAAGGAAATTATCTGCCAAATTAAACGTCGGGAACGAGTACCAAAACTCGAAGAAAATAAAATCGCGAACGTAGCCGAGCGTAATTCTGTCGACAAGGTTTCCGATGCCGCCCGTAAAAATCAAAACAAGCGGAATTCGCAAAAGCCAACTTGCTTTCGGTTTTGCAAGAAGATAAGATAAAATAATTCCGAGAAAAATTGCGGTGATAACGGTAAGAACTATCGTATGCTCGTTAAGAATGCTCCAACCGCCACCTGTATTCATTGCCTTTCTAAGACCGATAAAATCTTCAATAACGGGACGATAATCGCCGTTTGCTTCAAACATAGCAAAAGTAGCGGCTTTTGAAGTCAAGTCGAAAACAAGAAGTATGATAAAAATTAAACCTTCAATTAAAAAATACCACCACATCAGCGTCTGAATTGCGGCGGAACGGTTATAGTCACGCCTCTTGGCGCAAACAAGAAAATATTTGCCGCAATCTCCTTTATAGAACCGTCCAAAGCGTAAATCGCGCCGCTCAAATAGTCCATAATTCTGCAAGCGCCCGTTTTATCGATTGATGAAAAATCGACAATAACCTGCTCTTTTCTCTTCAAAAAATTTATAAGCGTTTGAATGTCGTCAAAAGTCGTCGGAGAATAAATATTAACGTTTGAACCTTCCATAGGACGCGACATAAGCTCCGAGCGAGACATGCCGCTACTTCTCAAAGGTTCGGGAGCTTCCGAACGAAACGTTCTGCCGCCCATTCTGTTTCTGTCATCGTAGTTATACATTGTAACTCCTTTCTCCGAACAACGTCCTTCCGAGTCTAACCATATTACTGCCACATTCGATTGCGATTTTATAATCGCCCGACATTCCCATAGATAAAATTTCTATGCCATCGAGTTTAGACTGTAAATCGACGAACAACGCTTTCATTTTTAAAAAGCATTGCCTTACTGTGTTTTCGTCGCTATTAGGCGCAACCGTCATAAGTCCGCGCACGTCGACGTGTTTCAATTCTTTTGTCCAAGCTATAAACTTTTCGGCGTCTTCCGGTTTAAGACCGCCCTTCGCTTCCTCGCCTGCTATGTTTATTTCGACAAGGCAAGGCATAACGATATTATGTTTTGCCGCTTGCTTTTCGATTTCGAGAGCCAAACTTTCACGGTCAAGCGACTGAATAAGCTCTACTTTATCGATAATATACTTTACTTTGTTGCTTTGAAGCTGACCGATAATATGCCACCTGTATTTCGGGTCGTATTTGTCCAAAAGTTCCTGAACCTTATTTTCGCCGAAAATGACTTCGGGCGCAATGCCGTTAAGCTCTTCTACTTTGTCGATGCCTTGCATCTTAGAAGCAGCAACAAGCGTTACGCCGTCAGGTAATTCGTTTTTAACTTTTAAATATCTTTCCGAAAGCTCAGACATATTTCTCCGCTCGGCTAAAACGATTATTTATTCTTTATCGTATATTCGCCGCTGTAAATATTGTAAGTCAAAGATTGTTCTTGATTGTTTTGAACGTAATCGATTTTTATATGCTTTTTATCGATATATTCGCAGTTTTTGATTTCGCCGTCAAACTTCTTGAAGGTTTCTACAAGAGTTTGAAGTTGTTGCCCGTCATACGCCCCGACGTTGTCCGAAACAAAGAGAACCGAACCGAACATATTGTTGATTTGAGCAAGAAGTTTCTTTTGTTCCCAATTATATTTAGGAACTTTCGGTCCGTCGTTACGAAGGAAGAATACGTCAGGGTCGTTAAGGAAAACTCTGTGATTCAAGTGACGACGGAAAATAGAGTTGTTCATAGCATTCTTTGCAGAAATGACTTCTTGGTTCGTGCATTTGCAATAGAATTTGTCTTTGAACGAAGTTTCGACGTCACAGCTGATACGGCAAGCGTCTACGATACCCCACGAAGGTCCGAGCGGAACGCCGCAACCGAGAATAAGTTTATCACGGCAACATTCGCGAAGGAATTGCATCGCCTCGCACATAAGTTCGCCACGAGTCTTATTGTTTCTCGGAATATAGCAAGCCGAATAAAGGAAATCGAGTTTAACCATATCGAAGCCCCATTCGTCGAATACTTTGTCGAAAACGCTCTTGATATATTCTCTTACGCTCGGGATTTGGAAATCGAGAACCCAGAAACCGCCCCAAGCGAAACCGCCGTTGAATTTCTTACCTTTTTTGTTTCTGACAAGCCATTCAGGATGCTCCTTTGCGATTTTCGATTTAAACTCAGCCGAGAACGGTGCAAGCCAAAGACCTGCCATAATTCCCTTTGAATGAATTTTTTCGACAACAGGGGTAAGTCCGTTAGGAAACTTCTTAGCGTCAAGTTCGTGCCAGTCGCCGACCTTAGATTCAAATCCGTCGTCGATTTGGAAAATATTGATTTTGTCGCCCGCTTTCGAAGTAATTCCTTCAAGGTCGCGAAGAATGATTTTTTCGTCGATTTTTTGGAAATAGTTATACCACGAAGTATAACCCGAAAGGTGGTCGAGTTTTAATTTCGGCAAATTCATTGCGCCGAAATACTTGTCGAAAACTTCGTCGTAAGTGCCGACGAATTTGCGAACGTCGCAAAGCAAGCGTTCACTGTCGATTGTAAGTCCTTCAAGGTCCTTTTCAATGGTGATAGTATTGTTTTTGACGTCAAAATAGATAATCGTATAACCCGTCTTTTCCGACATAGAGCCGATTAAAAGCATCTCTTTGTCGTTGTTGTTTCTAACGTAAGAATAAGTAAAGCTGTGGAAAAATCCCGCGCCGCCGTATTTCGTAAAGTCATAATCGCCGCAAGATTCGGCAAACGTTCTGATAATCGTTCTCGGTTTAGAAACGTTGCGCAAACCGAGTTGCTTGTCCTTTACGCCGTATTCTCTCGAAGTCGTCCAGCTTTGATAGCCGTTTACGAAAATCTTGTCGTCCTTTTCAAATTCAAAGTCGTAAATAAAGCAAGCCTTTTTAAGTTCGATTTTTTTATTAGGAACGATAGCAACGTTAAGACGGTCGTCGCTCTCGTTAATTTTTTTAAGAGTAAAAAGTTTGCTGTCTTCGGTTGCAATACATTTTTTGCCGTTTGAATAATATTCTAATTTAAATTTGTAATTGTTTAAGTTCATAATTACCCCACAATATAGACTAAACTATAATAATTATATATTATGAATTTTTAAAATGCAAGAGAAATAAAAAAATACGGGAACTTATTCCCGCACTTTTTAGTTTTTTTAAAGTCGATTTCTCCCGTTTTTGTTAAGTTTATAACCACGCAAAGTTTTAAACTTAATTTACGGCAAATTTACAACAAATTTTGCTCGCCAATTAAGATTATTCTTTATCGTCGTTTTCGTAAATCGAAATTTGACCGACGGAAACTTCATAAGCGATTTTCTTTTCAACGCTTCCGTCTTCGTGAGCTTTGTTATATTCGCGGCTTTGAATTCTGCCCAAAATTCGGACTTTTTCGCCGACGTTGAACGTTTGCGCATATCTTGCATTTCTTCCCCACGCGATGCAAGGAATGTAATCCGACTTGTTGTACGCGCGATTTACGGCAATCAGCATATCCGAAATTTCACGCTTAAACGGCGTCGTTCTGTAAATAGGTTGTTTGCAAACAAATCCTACAATTTCGATGGTGTTCGGGTTTTTCTCGTCGTCGTCTTCCAAAATTTCTCTGACGAAAACTCTTAAAATAAGTTTACTTTTGCCGTCGTCGATTTTGTTGTAACTTCTGAATTGTCCGCTGACCGTCATTCTCGTTCCGATTTTGGAGTTTTCTTCCGTCAACATTCTTTCCGAAATCGTAAGCGGAATTTCGTCGTACTGGTCGGAAAGCCTTTTCACTTTAAGCGAAGTTTCATAAAAGCCCTCGCCAAGCACTTCGTGTGAAAACACAGGTTCACTGCAAATCGTTCCCGATAAGTACACCTGATTGTTGAGCATTTGTTCGTTGTTCATATACGCCTCCGTTTTTTAATGGGTAGCCCTTTGTACCCCGTTTGCGTCGATTTTATAATCGTGTGTAGCGACGAGTTCGCTTAAACCGACAAACTTGAACCCTTTGTTTTTCAGCCCTTCCAACACAATAGGCAAGGCGTCTAGAACGTGGTCGGAATTGTTATGAAAAAGTACAATGTCACCGTTTTTTGCTCGCGGCAAAACACGTTCGGCAATCTGACCGCCGCTTAGTCCTTTCCAGTCAAGCGAGTCGATACTCCATTGAACTCCAATCATGTCCTTTTCTTCTAATGTGGATAAAAGTAAATTATTGTAATCACCGAAAGGTGGTCTGAAGTAAATCGGGGTTTCCCCTGTAATCTTTTGTAATCTATTATTCACCGAATCGATTTCGGCGGAAATATCGGTTTTATTCAGCTTCGACATATGCGGATGATTCTCGCTGTGATTGCCGATATCAAAACCGCTGTCTGAAATCAATTTGGTTTCTTCGGGATATTTATCGATCCAGAAGCCGACCAAAAAGAAAGTGCCTTTTGCGCCGTAGCTGTTCATAATGTCGATTATGCCCTTAGTCTTGTCCGCTCCCCATGCCGCGTCGAAAGTCAACGCTATGACCTTTTCTTCCGTTTCAACGCTGTATACAGGAACTTTTCTTGCGCTCTTACCGAAAAATACGGTTTGCGCATTACCTACGCCGACGCATGTCAACGATAGTGCCAAAGCGAAAATCAATGTTAAGCCCAAAACAAGGCTTCTGCGTTTAACGACTAAGAACATTTCGTTACTCCTATAATATAACAATTTTTTCAATCTGTCACGGAAAACCGATGAGAAAGTTTGTCGAATTTTGTTGTTTTTTGTCTTGACAGATGAAATCTACTTATATTTATGCAAAGTCATCTCGCCTTAAAACTTAAAACGCAAAATAATTGACAAAATGCTTTCAAATTGTTTAAATAACTATATGAAGAAATTAAGCGAAAACGCAAAACTCAATTTGAACAAAACGGCTTTTTGGCTGTCGGCAATCTTTTCGGCTGTATTTGCCTTAACCTGCTTGTTGTTTTTAATTTACACAATTACTCTCACCGTAGCGACCAAATCCGCCGTATACTTTTTCTTTACCTTCGGACTTTGCGTCCTTTCGGCTGAATTTTCACTACTGCTCTTTTACGTTGCTTTTATAACCGTTTTGCCTAAAACGGGAAAAACATACGACAAGTTGCAATCGATAAGCGGCGGATTAAACGCCTCAAAAATAACGCTCGCCGTTTGCGCCGCCGTGTTTTTTATAATATTTGCCGCAGTAGGAAAAACAAGCGGTTTAAAAGCCGAGAAAAACGACTATTTAATTAGCAACGGCTATTATGCCGAAGCAAAAAAAATGGAAATAGGCATTTTCGAGAACGTCGACAAAATCGTTATCGAAATGCCGTCTAAAAACGTAATAATAAAAAGAACCGCTTCATCAAACGTTTCAATCAAATACTATGACGCATACGACGGACAAGTCAAAATCGTCGCAAAAAACGGCAAACTCTTACTAACCGAAAAAGCAGACCCGAAGCCGAAAACGGCGTTAAACAATATGTGTTTCTTTTTGTTCGACGAAACGGCAAATAAAAAACAAATTATAGTTTTCGTTCCCGAAAACCTTAACATAACGGTAGACGGACCTTATATTTTAGCAAAGAACTAATCAACAATTTGAACAAAATTTAATCATACATAATTGTTAAAATTGCTTGCTAAACGATTCGACAAACGGCATTGAGCAAAATGTGTTTTTTCCTTACTTTCGGAGCAAAAATCAAGAAAGAAGTTATGCCTTTTGTTCCCCAACCCTTAACGCAAGCGTTGACGGACCTTATATTTTAGCAAAAAACTAATCGACGATTTGAACAAAATTTAATCATACATAATTGTTAAAATTGCTTGCTAAACGGTCTGCAATATGTTATATTTATACACGGTTCCGCCGGTGTGGTGAAATTGGCAGACGCACTGGACTCAAAATCCAGCGGTAGTGATACCGTGCCGGTTCAAGTCCGGCCGCCGGCACCAACAAAAGAACTCAATGCAAAGCATTGAGTTCTTTTATTTTAA
>JAQYCY010000114.1:0-4922 GCA_028724485.1 Bacillota bacterium
GCCGCAAAACATACAAGATTTAAAGATTGGCCCCGCCGTCGGCATTTGTATATTTTGTTGTTCTGCAACGTCGGACATACGGCTTGCTTGCACGTCTGTATGGATTTATAAATTTTGCCGAGGTTGTATTAGCGTCAAAACGAAACTACACTCTTGCAAAAACGCCGATTTCTCGTTTTGCGGTTTTGACCGCGCCGCATAAATAGATTAGATAGCCATACGCTTTTGCCGACTTGGTTTGTCGCTTTGCAGTTTCCATAATTAAAAGCCGATGCGTTTTATAATGTCAGACGGCGTATCTTGTTCGGCGACAGCGTTTATAATGTCAGACGGCATATCTTGTTTGGCGACAGCGTTCGTATGGTTCGGCGATTTTGCTGACTGCTTTTTATTTTAAAAATTTAGGTTGAAATTGCTCGCCGCATATTGCCTTTTCAAGCGTAGGCAGAATATATTCTCTTGCCGCAATCATAGAATTAGGTTTTTGCGCAGGGTCGTCCTGACTTATCGGAACGAAGAAAAAGTTTTTCGTATTGAGCAGAAGCCCTAAGTTTTTGGCGTTTGCTCCGAGAGAGTCGTTTGATGAAAGCGCAATGACAACCGGTCTATCGTTTCTCAGTTGCGCTTTTACGGCGAGCGTGACGGGAGTGTCGCTTATGCCGTGCGCAATTTTTGAAAGGCTGTTTCCCGTGCAAGGGCAAACGAGAACGGCGTCAAGATTTGCCTTTGCGATAGGCTCTGCGCCTTGCAAAGTCGAAATGACTTTTTTGCCCGTGATACGTTCGACCTCGTTTCGGAAGTCTTCCGCTTTAAAAAATCGTGTATCGAGGTCGTAAACGTTGTAGCTGAAAATCGGCGTAACGTCATAACCTGCGTCGACAAGCTCGCTAAGCGTAATAAGCGTGCTTTTTAAGGTGCAAAAAGAGCCGCACACGCAAAATCCTATTTTCATAAACCCTCCCTAAAAATAAAATCGCAAATCAATTTCCCTGCCGATTTCGGATAAAACTTTGCAGGCATAGCGGGATAATATTTTGCGTCGATTCCCGAAGCGGAAAGCTCGGCAAGCGGAAGGACGTCTTTCCCCGCAAGGTCGATATAGAGTGCGCCGTATTTATGCGATTTGAAATTCACGTCTGAAAGTTTTGGCGACGTGTTTACAATTACGTCATAACCGTTAAAGTCGATTTTGTCCATATCGACTATTTTGTCGGCAAACGCTCCTGCCTGTCTTACCGAGCTTGTCGCAATATCGAGCTTACCGCCAAGAGCGGTAAAATATCTCGCAAACGCCGAGCCTATTCGACCGAAGCCTATAAGAAGAAGTTTTAAATCGTATGGAGCAAGGTCGGTCTTGCTTAGTAGGTCTATTGCCGCAAGGGCGGTCAGCTTTGCGTTTTCCATTGTGAATATCTCGTCGCTTAGCAGGCAATGCGTTTCATAACCCGACAACATTCGCTTTGTTTCGTCGTCCATTTTTCCGTAAACCAAAACAAAATCGTTGAACGCCAAAATTTTATTCCAAACGAAATTGCTGTCAAGTTTAAGGTTGGGCGGCGTAATTATGCACAATTTTTCGTTTTTTTTGTCCGCAAGCGAGGCGCGGACATAGTTCATCCTTTCGTCGTCTCCCAAAACCAAATAGTTCATAAATCCCCTCACACGGTATACTATGAGTTTTTCGTTAGGTTGTGACACTTGTAAACGTCCGTCACATAAAATGCAGTGGGAGGCAGTTATGGAAAAAAGATTGTTTTTGGGAGCGAATACATATCTTGGTTTCAAAAGTTATTTTGAAGACAGACTAAAATATTGCGACAAGGTATATATATTGAAAGGCGGACCCGGCACGGGCAAAAGCACCCTGATGCGGAAAGTAGCAAATGCGGCAAAGGAAAGGAACTTAGACTATGAAACGTGGTATTGCAGTGGCGACGTAAAAAGCCTTGACGGCGTTTATATAAAGAGCCTGAAAACCGCAATAGTGGACGGAACAAGTCCGCACGCGATAGAAGCGTCCTTGCCGATAGTCAAAGACAAGGTGATAGCGTTAGGCGATTTTATCGATGAAAAAAAACTTTTGCCGCACGGCGAGGAAATAGCCGCGCTTTGCAATGAGAAGGCAAATAGATACGCAAAAGCGTATAGGCGGCTAAACCACGCAAAGCTGTGCCTTGACGAAATGAACGCCGATTTTTTGCCTTACGTTTCGATGCCGAAAATGACGCAAATATGTTCGTCGCTTGCTTATCACGTCAGAAAAGCCACAAAAGTTACGAAACAACTTTCAAGGGCAATTTCGCCGCAAGGCATAGTGTCGTTCGACGACCATTTAAAGGATAAGCAAATCGTTTCCGTCAAAGCGGACAGCGAAATTCAGCGTGAAATTTTCTTTGACAAAATGGCGCAAATGCTCTGCGGTTACGATGCCTATATGTCGCCGCTCGGTGTGGGCATAGAAGGAATGGTTGTCGGCAGATATGCAATAGTTTTTGATAGACCCGACCTCGAAGCGCAGGAAAGGGTGGACCTTAACGTCGCATTGAAGAAGGCGGTTTGCGTCAGCGAATATGCTCAAAGCGAATATGAAAGACAAATAGGGCTTGCAATAGACGAGCTTGCAAAAGCAAGGGAAAATCACGTTAAAGTCGAAGAATTTTACGCCGAAGCAATGGACTTTTCAAAAGTCGGCGGTGTAACCGAAAAAATAATTAAAGAGATATTCGCCGATTAAATAATTTTAAGTTTGACAAAATTTGGTTTAAAGAAAGAAAACTAAACGGGCATGTTGCCGTATGACGAAATAAAGCCTTTATATAAAAGTATATAAAAGGTTTGAAAGGTTTGGTATACAATTTTGCGGCTTATGAGTTTAGCATACTTGGTGCAAAGCCGATTTGGCAATTTGATTTAACACTGAAAAAACACCTGCTACTATCTGCCTAAGCAGGTGTTTTTTAAATTCCGAGCGTAACATTATTTTTAGCTTTTTAAGCAATAAAAAGCGGATTGTTTTTTTGCGTTTATCGAAACGATTTTGGGTGCTTTTAGATATAGCAAAGGATTTAGGTTTATCTTTAAAGCAAGGCAAAGATTTCAGTCGATATCGATATGAATAAAGCAAAGATTTTGACGTTTCATTATAAGCAAAATCAGCAAAGCAAATTTTGACTTTTATAAAAGTCGAGATTTCATTTTTAGCGTGATATTTATCGTTGTTTTGTCATAATTCCACAAATTGTTAGGCGCATAACGCCGTGCTAAAAGGATAGTTTTTATTTTTTCATTGACATTGACTTTTAACTGGGTTAAAATAATACTGTATAATAGTCTAATAGTATGTAGTAGTATGCCGTTTATGGCGTATCTGCAAAATAAGGGGGAGAGTATATGAAAAAGCAAGCCCGGCTTATAATATTCATAGCGGTCATTATGTTGACGTGTTTGTTAGCGTTGACTTTGTCTGCTTGCGGCGAGAACAAAACAGGTCAAGCGAAAAAGGCGTCGCACATTATGTTTGAAACGCCTGAAAACAGTTTGGCAAATCCTATCTCGACAGACAACTTCAAGTTTTCCGACGTTAAGTTGTACGTCGTTTACGATGACGGTTCAAAAGGAAAAGCCGTTACGTTTAACGAGTCGATGCTGTCTACAAAGAATACGGGAAACATTGACGATATTCCGGTGGGCGGTAAATCGAGAGTTATCTTTACCGCAAGTTATACCGTTGGCGGAACAACTTTTGAGGGAACGTTCGGTATATATCTTAAAAAACCCGACAACGTAGAGAAAGTTACCTATAAGTTCTACACGAACGGCGCGAACGTTGAAGATTTCGAACTTCGAATTCCTGTCGGAACGGTTTTCAAAACTTACGAAGAGTTTTTGGCATATCTCGGTGACAAACATGAACCTGTTGCAAAAACGAGATATACTCTTGACGGTTGGCTCGATACGCAAGGACAAGACGTAGCCGGTATGGAAGCTGCTCAAATCGAAAGAAACTACGGCAGATATAATATGAAAAAAAACTTCGTAGAAATAGAAGTTAAAAAGGGCGTTAGCAACTATTTCTATGCAACGTGGAGCAAAAACGTTGCCGAAGTAACATTCAATTACAATTTCTCCCAATTCAGTATGGAAGGCGTGTCGTTTGCTCACGTAACTCCGAAAATTAACGTTAATGCCGACGGTACTGCAGAAGAAGACAGAAAAACGCGCATCAGCAATTCTAACCCAATCGTAACCGAATATTACACGATGGGTTATGACACTGCTCAAAGACCTAAGACATACAAAATCGACAGCTTGGGCAGTCTTGAAAAACTTCCTACCCCTCTTCAAGAAATCGTAGACGGTTACACGTTTGAGGGTTGGTATACCGACGCGAAACTTACGCAATCGTGGTCTTTCTCGGGCGTCGTTAAAGACAATATGACGCTTTACGCAAAGTGGGCAAGAAAGCAATATTCGATTACTCTTGACCTTGGCGGCGGTTTCTTCAATCCTGATTACGTTATCGTAGAAGACGGCAAGTTGAAAGAAAAAGACGACTACGGCTATTTCACTCCGCGCGGCGAAGTCGAAAGAACAAGTTCGCTTAAAGACGTAAACGACGCTACTGCAAAAGAAGTTCCGTCCGTTATCAGATATACGGGACTCAATTATAAGGCGAACGTTTTCGGCACTACGAACAAGAGCTACTATTTACTTAAATCTCTTACGAATATGAACACTGCAACCGGCAGAGTTTATTATAAAGGTAAGGTCAGCGACAGCGTATACTATTACAACTTCGCAGGTTGGTATTATGACGCAAACTTCAATAAACCGTTTGACCTTAACAACAACTCGTTTACCGAAGACCTTTATTTGTTCGCAAAGTGGGAACTTGTTTCCGACAGCAGTTTGCAAGCAAACTT
>JAQYCY010000115.1:0-8629 GCA_028724485.1 Bacillota bacterium
GTCGTTTTTGCACTCGATAACATGCCCTTTGTATCCTTTTTTCTTGTTGTCTTGCGTTTTTGTTTTCCTGTTATCTTTTTCCATAGTAGTATAGACTTTAAACCTAAAAGGTAAATTTAGGTTTTCTGAATTTAATTTCGGTTTATTATTTTAATATTTTAAGACCATTTAAAAGTATACTACAAATATAACGTTTTTGCAATATGCAAAATTTTCTGCAAAAAACAAGAAATTACGCATTTTTTCATATTAAAAAGTATTATGATTTTAATTTTTGCAACGTTCCCTCTGCCAATATCTGCCACCCAAATTATCCTTGGCTAATATGTTGACAAATTAACCGACTTATATTAAAATTGCTAATCATTGATATAGCCATATATTTTTATATTATTGTTTTATATAATATATATACAAATTTAAATTTGGCAAAAAAACTATTTCGGAGGAAAAAATGAGCAAACTTTTACAAAAAAATTTGCCACTTGCTATCGCGGTTGTACTGATACTCACGCTTTGCCTTGCGATATGTATCGGCGCAACTTCTACTGCGGCTTTGGCAAGTGACGACACTCTCACGAGCGTCGAAGAAACGTTTACGATGGCTCAGCTTAGCGACATTCACTACTTTGCGCTTGATTATTGCTATGCCTACTATCACGACACGGACGGCACTGTCAAATATCTTGACAAAACGTCCGATTCTTGGAAAGCCACCGACTTCAACACCGATACTTACGGCGACACAAAGCTCGTAACCGAAAGCGGCATGGTTCTTTCTACCGTCATCAAAAACTTCATTGCGCAAGCAAAAGAAGCAGCCTTAAGCGGTAATCAAGAAAAAATCAACGCAATTCCCGACGCACTTATCACAACCGGCGACTTGTCAAAAAACAGCGAACGTATCGCTCTTATCGACGTAGCTAACGCATTAAGATATTTGCAAAATGCAATGCGTGCAATTGTCGATAAAAGCGGAAAAAACAGGCCTTGGCAATATTTCCAAGTATTCGCAATTCCGGGCAACCACGACCTTTACAACGGCAGTGCCTCGGTTTATGACAACAACAAAGCCACGGGCAAAGGCGACGGACATTCTATGCGCACCGACACCCTTGACACAAAAACTTTTGCGCAAGTCTTTGAAAGCGTAGGTTTCCCTGAATATGATTTCGCTTCTCAACGCGTTCCAAACACCAAACTTAGCTCGTATGCAAAAAGCAAGAGTGACGCTAACTATTGGTCAAGCATTTATACGGGCGGTTATATTACAAGCTCGCTTGCTAAAAACATAAACATAACCTATTATTCAGAAGCAATTCAAGCAATAGCAGACAAAGGAAAAGCAGTAGCTACCGATGAAGATTATCTTGCAATCGACGATTCAAACAACGTTTTGTCTTATGCAATCAATTTCTTCACGGACAACACAAAAACAGTTTCTACCGGCTACACCTTGTTTATGATGGACTCATCAGAGCGTGAAGAAACCGACAAAGTTATTCCCGTTGCTCTTTCAAATGCCGAAATTAACAAAATTTCAATCAACGATTTCACCGGCTCGACGTCTAAGTACTACTATCTTGAAAAGAACAACTACGTTATGATTTCAAGCCTTATCGAACTTTTGGGAGTTCTCGAAGAAGGTAAAGACGTTTTCTACAACACGGGTGTTGACCACGTCACCGGCGGACGCATCACCGAAGCTGCTCTCAACTGGGTTGAAGGTTTGACAAAGACGGAAAACGCAGCTACTAACAACTTTGGCTTTTCAAACCTTGCAAACTATGAAGAAACGTTTATCATTGCGGCTCACCACAATTTCTTGCCTCACTTTACAATGGAAGACGAAATCGTTAAAGACTTCACTCTTTATAACTGGGAATACATCGCAAAACGTCTTTGCCAAATGGGCGTAAGATACGCATACTCGGGACACATGCACACCAGCGACTTGCAAAGCTATGTTGATGCAAACGGCAACGTTCTTTACGACTATCAAACAGGCTCGACAATCAGCTACGCTTCGCCGAAAAGAGTTATGCAATTTGAAAGAAAGTACACAACCGGTCAAAAACTCGTTGAAGATATGACTTCAAATCTTGAAATTCTCAAAAAATTAGTAAAAGCTCCTTCACAAAATATCGCAACCGCAGCAGAATGGATTAACATCGATTTAACGGAAATTGAAGGCGCAGAAGCAAGATTCAATGCTTTGATTAAAAAAAACCCTGACTATTTCACGTATTGCTACTTCTATGATGAGCTTAATAAGGATACTTATAACGAGTATATTGAAAAGGATATTTACAGCAGACTTATCGACAGAATGCTCGAAAACTTCGTAAGTTTCAAAATGATAAATAAACTCAAAGGAACACTTAGAGAATTCTTGGTCTATGACTTCAAAGAAATGGCTTCAAAAAACAGTCTCCTTAAGGGTTTTGCAGACTATGGTGCTATCCTTTACGACGTTGCCGACTTGCTTATCGAACAAGTATTGCACAATATCGACTATAAAGCAATCGACAATTATCTCACAGGCGAAAAAATCACCGCCGACAACGCTATCGATTTTGTTAAAGAAGTTGTCAATCCTTTCCTTACAAAAGAATTCGGAAAGGAAGGTTCTAAGTTTAATCTTAAAAAACTTGCAGGCGAAATCATTATGCGACACAATTCGGGTGCAGAAATTCAAGGCATCGATCATCTCTACAACCCTGAACTCAATTTGCTCCAAGCCGACAAAGAATATGCTTATGCAATCAAAGACTTGTGCGAACAAGCAAACAGCGGTAAATTGGTTGACGATTTGCTCAACACTCTTATCAGTCCGCTTCTCACACAAGAAAAATCGCTTATCAAACAACTGTACACTTTCAAATTCGACTTCTCGTCGCTCATTGAAAAGTACGGAACAACAAGCAAAAAGGCCAAACAACTCAACGACCTCTTCAAAATGGTTTCAGACCTTGTAGACTCTAAGGCAATCACGGTCGCAAACTTCCGTCTTGAAGACGTTCTCGTTTCTTCGCTTGTAAGCGGTCTTATCGATTCTATTCTCGAAGACAACTTCGGTATCACTATCGGTAACGGTTCGATTATTGCATTTGCCGAAGACTTCATCAAAAAATATATGACAGACGCCCTCTACACCAACCTTGGCGGATACGTCGAACAAATCATTGTTGCTTTCTCGACCGATGAAGTCGCAGACATCGTTCCTATCACGCAAGAACTGATTGACACTTACGGCGAAAACGGAACCATTGCACGCGAAACTCTTTGCGGCATCCCTGTTCCGCTTCGTTACACCAACGGAAGCAACGTTAAAGTAAATAACTATGCAACCGTTGCAGGAGTTCAATACACCTACGTTCAAGGTCAAAAAGTTCCGGATAGCGCAAACGTTGCAGACTATGAAAACGGCAGAAACCCAAATCACTTTATTGCGGCTTTCGACAACGAAGCTCCTCAAACTTCGTTTGACATCAGCTTCTATACCGCTGAAGAAGTTTACGCCTACATTCAAGTCTTCGACAAAGACGGCAACTTCATCACCGAAGTTACTACACTTCCTAACGAAAGCGGCGTTATCTACGCTCAGGATACGACCACTTACGGTATGGAAAGCGGAAAATATCTCCATAGCTTCGTAAACACAGTCACATCGGCAAACGGCATAAAAGTTACGGCAAAATCGCTTGCAACTCCGAGCTATGTTCCGCTCATCGACCTTGGCGTACTTTGCCTTACACACGGACAAGTAAAATATAAGGTAAACAAAGTCGAATATACCTGCGGCGCAACCGACCGTGATGCGTTTAAGACAAACAGCGTTATGTACTATAACCACAATATGATTACTATAAGCGGACTTAGTGCAAACACAACCTACAAATACAGGGTTTACGGCGTAACGAAGGGACTTTATGACTTTAAAAATAACGATTTCTACGGAGTAAATCCGCCGAGATATTTCTCGCTCACCGATTACGTCTACAACGTAAAAGCGGACAACAACAAAGCAAACTATACTGCCGTTCCTACGAACACTATTGCAGAAGGTGAAAAGGTCTTCTCGTTCAAGACTGCTCTTGCAACCGACAGTAACGATGCATTCGAATTCCTTGCAATAACCGATCCGCAAGGCACCTTG
The DNA here is from genome assembly GCA_028724485.1 of Bacillota bacterium. GTDB lineage: Bacteria > Bacillota > Clostridia > Christensenellales > CAG-917 > CAG-917. Next base: position 4,160 of record JAQYCY010000115.1, read on the forward strand.
CAATCAAACTATGACGTAACCAAAAAGGTGTTCGACGCGCTTACCGCCGACAACCGCTTTAAAAATTACAGCTTTATCGTAAACGGCGGCGATATGACGGACAACGGCAAAAACTACTTGCAATGGAGCCTTGCTCTCGACACAATGGTGGAATATTACGCAAACACGACTTTGTTTATGACGGCAGGCAATCATGAGAGCGGCGCAAACTCGTTCAAGAATTTCCTTACGCAAACCGCTCCTGACAATCAAGACGTAACCGACGGCATGTACTACTCGCTCACCTACGGCAACACGCACTTTGTCGTTTTGAACACTAACGACGCCAACGGCAAAGACGGACTCGGAGCGCAGCAACTTGCTTGGCTCAAAGCTGACCTTGAAGCAAACAACTCGAAATGGACTATCGTTCTTCTTCACAAGAGTTTATACTCGGTCGGCTCGCATACCAACGATGCCGAAGTCGTCAAAATGCGTGAACAACTTACAAAAGTCTTTGCGGAATACGGCGTTGACGTTGTAATTCAAGGTCACGATCATACCTATTCAAGCACAAACTTTATCGATGCTAACGGAAAAGGCAGATTTGGAGCGACAAACAAAGACGGCTACGTTGTAAACAAAGACGGCGTTATGTATATGACAATCGGCACTATCGGCAACAAGTACTATGAGTATCTCGGAAACGAAGGCTTTGCCGGACTTATCGACGATGGCAGAACGATTGCCGAAACGCTTAGCTATCAAACTTTCGCATACTTCTCGGTAGACGGCGACAAACTTACAGTTAAAGACGTAAAGTATGTCAACGGCAAACTTGAAGTGTTCGGCGAAATCAAAATGACGAAAGAACTCGGCGATATAGCCGCTGCAACTAAGGCTATCAAAGTTAACGGAAAGGAATTGGAACTCGGCTCGACAATCAAAGTAGACAAAAAGAATCTTGAAGCTAAAGTCGATATGAGTGGCGTTACCCTCGAAGAAGGTCAAACAATTAAGTTCTTCGATGCAAACGGAAAGGCCGTAAACAGCCTTGTTGCAAACAAAAAGGGTCAAACCGTATTCACCGTAAAACTTTTGACGGGAACCGAAGAAATCACTTTGGGAACAATCACTCTCGCAGTCGAAAATGCCGGTTTGGACGCAGGGGCTATTGCAGGTATTGCTATCGCATGCGTAGCGGTTGTCGGCGGCATAGCGGCGGCAGTCACCATTGTGCTTCTTAAAAAGAAAAAGGGCGCAAAACCAACCGACAAAGCCGAATAATCGGTTTGAAAACAGGTTAAAAAACAAATTGTTATGATAGCGAATTTTGCAAAACGTAAAATTCCTACGCTATTGTATGATTTAATAATAACCTACTCAACAACAAACCGTAAATCACATAATAAAAGAGCCGTTTAGGCTCTTTTATTATGTCAAAACAAGTTAATTTCACACGTTTGCTACTGTTTTTATTTTTTTTGTACTTTGTATGCGATTTTTAAAACGTTTTTTAAAGGCTATTGTTAAACGGCATCGAAACCTTTTTAATTATTCGATTTATTTGCAATAAAATCACTCTTTTAGTTGCTAAAATCTTTTTTTTCATTTATTATTCAATTATGAAAAAATTTGCGAATTGGATAGTTAAATACAACAAAGTTATTTTTGCGGTTTTTATGGCTTTGCTCATCGTATGCGGCTCGCTTATTTATTTCGTCTACCAAAGAGTTAATTACGATTTAACAAGCTATCTTCCCGAAGGTTACAACACCTATGACGGCTATAAAATTCTCAACAAATACTTCAATATTCAAGGTGACGTCGAATTAGGAATAACCGCAAACGAAGAAAAAGCGGGGAAAATCGCCGAGAAAATCAAAAACACCGAAGGCGTGTCTTTTTTGCTTTGGCATCAAGACCTCAGTATGATTGAAGATTTCGGAATAGGCACTGATGAAGATTATCAACGTCTTTCACATCTCTTTAAACAAGAAAAAGGAAACGGCGTCAGCGATTGGGCAATGCTCATTTCTTTAAACGATCCGCCTTCGTCTATTGCGGCGTTAAAAGCGCTCGGCAAAATTGAAAAAATATTAAAATCCGAAGTCGGCGAAAAAAACTATTACTTAGCCGGCATGACGCAAATTGCTAACGACCTTTTCCAAAGTACGCTCAGCGAATTGCTTTTGTACTGCGCAATCGCAGGCGCAATAGTAGTTATCATTTTGCTTTTGACGACTTCATCGCTTACCGAGCCGATAGTTTTGCTAATAACTATGATTATATCAATCATTTTAAATATCGGCACGAACATCATATTCCCAAGCACGTCGATAATCACGTTTGCTTGTTCGGCAATTTTGCAACTCGGACTAAGTATGGACTACTCCATATTTATGATGCACGCATTTAAAGACAAACTCAAATTTACGCTTGACCCGAAAGAAGCCTTAAAACAAGCTATTCCCGAAACTACAAAAGCGGTCGCCGCAAGCGCACTCACCACAATCGGCGGCTTTTTGGCGCTCCTAGTTATGAAATTCTCAATCGGTTTCGACTTGGGACTTAGCCTTGCAAAAGGCATAATTATGAGTTTCCTTTGCGTAGTATTTATGCAACCTGCCCTAATTCTTATGACTGAAAAAGGCAGAAAACGCACAACTCACCGTTGTCTCGACGTTAAATTCAGACCGCTTGTAAAACGGGCAATCAAATGGAAACCGATTTTTTTAGCTGTTTTGCTTATGGCAATCGTTCCGATTTTTTACGTTCAACAATTTACTTTGCAATATAAATATATAAAATTTATGGATTCAAAGGGGGACGGCAGCAATAAAGAGATTATGGCGGATACCCTTGCAAATCAAGTTATAATCGCTCTGCCGATTGAGGGCAACGTTGAAAGCGTAGAAAAACACTACAAATTCGTTTCGGAACTAAATAAGCTCGAAAAAACGGGCGATTTGTCGTTCACTCTCGGTCTTTGCTCCCTTATTCCGTACAACACGGACGTGAAAGCGAATTTCGGCTACGGCGAGCTGAAACTAAAATCACAAGTTGCAATCGCTACCATGGTCGGCTTAATTCAGTCAAAACAAAACAACGAAGCGAAAACAAGCGAAGCTCAAGCGGCGGCGCTCGAAGATTTATCAACCTATCTCGACCTCGGCGGAATGTTAATCAGCGGCGGCTACACTATATACACCGTAGGTCTAAATAGAAATATCGACGTCGAAAGCAAACGGTCGTTTAATATACTAAACAGCATTCAAAAAACCGCGGAAGATATATTTGCCGATAAAGATGAAAACGGCAATGCCTATAAATATCGTGAAAACGGCGAAAAATACGTCTATATGACAGGCATAACGCAAGCAGCGGCAGACTTTGCGGAGATAACACCGAACGACTTCTTGATGGTGACCATAATATCGGTCGTAGTTATTTTCGTAATTATTCTCTTGCACTTAAAATCGCTCAAACTTGCGACGCTGCTTATTGCTCTTATCGAATTCGGAATTTGGCTAAATCTTTCCTTGCAACACGTTTTCAGCGGCGGCACGATAAACTTTATGTCATATCTTATCATCGGAGCGGTTCAACTTGGCTCTACGGTCGATTATGCGATACTTGTCGCGTCTAAATATAAGGAACTCAGAAAGCGTTTTAAAGCCCCTCAAGCGGCATATATGGCGACTACTTCATCGTCTATGTCAATACTTACCAGCGCGGCTATTATGTCGGGAGCTTGTCTAAGCGTCTTCTTTGTATCGTCAAACCTTATCGTGCAAGAAATGACGTTCCTTATTGCGCGTTCGTCGATTATTTCGGCTCTGCTCGTTATATTCTTCTTGCCTGCGCTCCTTAGCGCATTCGACAGGAATAAAGGCGGAGAAATCAATTTCTTCCTGACGCCTAATCTAAGACGTATCACAAAGAAAAATATTCAGATATTCTCGAAATCGGAACGCAAAAAAGCAAAAACCGAACAAATCATTTCGGAAATGGAAGTCAATCAAATGATTGACGGTACAGTTTGCAAAAGCAAAAGCGACGAAGACGTCAGCGGAGAGAGCTTGAACGACGACGAGATTAAATAAACTCTAACAGACAAACGAAAACATCAGACAAACTTATAAAACGTATACTTATAAATTGTAAAAGTTTGTCTTGCTAAATATAATATAAGCATTAAAAAAATTAATTGCCTTTCTGTTTAGCATAAACGTTAAAAAAGCCTTCCGATGTTTAATCGAACTTCGGAAGGTTTTATTTTACAGCACACAATCAATAATTATTCTTAATATAGTACGCAATCACAAGAAATTATCTAATATTAGCGCGATAACAAATCTTAACGCATTATTTAATTTAATACATTAAACAATCTTAACATAACTATCATATATAGCACTGAAATTAAGTATTACATAATTCATAATGCTTATAGTTGCGGTTTTCAATAGTTTTCATCGATAAGTTTTT
>JAQYCY010000116.1:0-4505 GCA_028724485.1 Bacillota bacterium
TGGGATTCGAACCCACGACCTTCAGGGCCACAACCTGACGCGCTGACCAACTGTGCTATACCCACCATATTTGGCGAGCCTGAAGGGATTTGAACCCCCGACACACGGCTTAGAAGGCCGTTGCTCTATCCAACTGAGCTACAGGCTCATCTTATGGAGCGGGTGATGGGAATCGGACCCACGCGGCCAGCTTGGAAGGCTGGAATTCTACCATTGAACTACACCCGCATATTCAGATTAACGCTTAAAGATAGTACCATAATCCAAAAAATAAGTCAACGATTTTTAAGCGATTTTAACGATTTTTGCAATAATATTTTTTTTGTCGATAACGACGTAGCAATAGGACCTTTCGCCCAAATAAGAATAAGACATACTTCCGCCGTTTATGAGCGTTATATTTCCGTCAGTCGTTATATCGGCGCAGTGGGTGTGTCCGTAAAGAACTAAATCCGCTCCGACTTCCTTTGCTTTATATTCAAGATTCAAAAGTCCTGATTTAACTTTATATAGGTGTCCGTGAGTCGCAAAAACTTTGACGTCTTCTACTGTAAATTCAATTTCGTCGGGAAGGGATATGCCGTCACAGTTTCCTCGAACGGCGTAAAAGTTAGGGCGGTCTAAATAGTTAGTCAGTCCTTCTATGCCGTCGCCGCAAAATACGACGAAATCGGCTTCGTCCAAAACTTGTTTGAAACTTTCGCTAAGCGGCGTGTTGTGGGAATCGGAAAACAAAACGAGCGTTTTCATAAAAGAGAGAGCAATTCCTTTATGGCTTTTGCTCGGTGGCTGACCTTGTTTTTGATTTCGCCGTCCGCTTCGGCAAACGTAACGCCGAGTTCGTCGCTTAAAAAGAGCGGGTCGTATCCAAAACCTTTATCGCCTTTAGGGCTTTCCAAAAGCGTGCCATAGGCTCTGCCTTCCGCCGAAACGTATTTACCGTCAGGATAGTACAAAACAAGCGAAGCGACGAAATAGGCTTTGCGGTTCGTTTTCCCTTTCATATCTTCGACGATTTTCATATTATTGTTTTGCCAGTCGCAATCTTCGCCTGCATAGCGTGCGGAATAAATCCCCGGAGCGCCGCCTAACGCTTCGACGCAAAGTCCGCTGTCATCGCCAAGCGCAGGAAGTCCCGAGAGCTCCGCAATCGTTTTTGCCTTTATGAGCGCATTTTCAAAAAAGCTGTTGCCCGTTTCTTCAATTTCGACGTTTATACCTTTGTCGCTAAGTCCGTAAACGTGGTCGAATTTTCCCGAAAGCATTTCGCGGAATTCTTTAAGTTTTCCTTTGTTGTTCGTTGCGATAATCAAATCCATATTTCACCGAATGAGTATTTAATGATATGAGTTTTACAAATTTAGTTTAATATTTTATCGTTGTTCTTTCAAGCGTTTTGCACCTTTAATTTTAGGAAATTTCGATATGGCAATTAAAGAGTTTGTAAACGGGTATAAAATTATGACGCTTATTAAATTGAAAATCAAGTGCATCATACTAAGCGCAATTTGCGGCGCAACGAATACTTGGTTGAGCAGGGAAGCATAGCTAAGTCCGAAAATATTTAAGACGTTTGACGCTATCATAAAAATTATTACGCCGATTAAATTGAAAATAAGGTTAAACCGACTGCTGACTTTTGCGTTTTCACTTGTTCCTGCGCCTGCAATTAAGGCAACCGACGAACTTCCTATATTGCTGCCGAACGTCAACATAATGGCTTGATTAAGGTTTAAAATGCCCATAGGCAGCGCGGCGATAATTATTCCCGTCAGGCCGCTCGAACTTTGCATAACCGCCGTCAAAGCCGCGCCGACCGCAATAAGCAAGTAGTCGTTTGTCAGGCTCGACAAAAAGCCGACGATTTTTTCGTTTTGTGAAAAACTCCCCATTGCGTCGCTTATTAAAAACAGTCCTATGAAAATTAGTCCAAAGCCTGCCGTCAAAAAACCGATTTTTTTGCTTTTGTCTTTTTTTGCGCATACGGTTACTGCCGCACCTATAAGACTTATACTGCCGAAAACGATTTCAAAGTTTATTCCGCCGCTTGTTAAAGTGCTGAGAGCTATTATTTGCGCCGTTACCGTCGTGCCGACGTTTGCCCCCATAACTATCGCTCCCGATTGAACCAGGCTTAAAATGCCGCTGTCTACAAGGCATACGCTTATTGCGGTTACCGCGCCGCTGCTTTGACAAATCGCCGCCGCCGCCGTTCCGATTGTAAGACAACCGAATTTTCCGCATTTCGGATTTTTGAACAGTTTGTCGAGTTTGTCGGTCATAAGGTCACCTATGCCGCCACTAAGCAGTTTTAATCCGATAATAAACGTTCCGACGCCGCAAAAGAAAAGAAATACGGAATTTATCATATACAAGATTATGACAAACTTTTTAGAAGTATTCGGCTTTAGCTGTTTAACTATTTGAGTTTGATATAAAACTTAATGCAATTTCGTTGTATTATAATACAATATAAATAATAATATATGCTAAAAACAAAATTAAATTTAAAAATTGTTATTGTTTTTTAGGAAAAACAATTTTCGGTATCGTAGTATTAAACGGAAGAATTTACTTAGGAAACGTTATGGCAAAGGGTTTCGATACAAATTGGCTTGACGAGTTGAAATATAAGAACGACATAGTCGAAGTCATATCACGTTACATACCGTTACAAAAGAAAGGCAGTAAGTATTTTGGTTGCTGTCCTTTTCACCATGAAAAAACCGCTTCGTTTTGCGTAAATTCGGGCGAGCAGTTTTATCATTGTTTCGGATGCGGCGTTTCGGGTGACGTTATTAAATTTATCAGAGAGATGGAGAGCGTCGATTTTATGGACGCTTGCAAGATTCTTGCCGACAGAGTGGGAATGATTTTACCCGATTTTCAGGGCGATGCCGAATATCAAAAAAACAAAGACGAAAAGACAAGACTTACGACGCTTATGCGAGAGGCGGCGAGATATTACTATTCCGTTTTGACGCACAAAGAGCGCGGACAAAAAGCAAGGGAATATCTATTTAGCCGCGGCATAAACGAGGAGTTTATGAAGCAATACGGCTTCGGATTGTCCGACAGTGACAGGGGCGTCGTTTTATATTTAAAACAGAAAGGTTACACCGAAAATGAAATGCGCGATTGCGGCTTGATTGAGGGCGAGCGCAATCCTATCGACGCGTTTCGCGGAAGAATTATAGTCCCTATATTCAATTCTATGGGAAAAGTTGTCGCTTTCGGCGGAAGAATATATAACGGTGAAGCCGCAAGGGCAAAGTACAAAAACAGCACCAACACCAAAATATTCGACAAGGGCAGGACTATTTACGGCGCAAATTTCGTTAAGGAGTTTAAGCAAAAAAATGCGCTAAGCGACGTGATTTTGGTTGAAGGATATATGGACGTAATCGCGCTCGGTTCGCACGGAATTCCGAATGCGGTTGCGGGAATGGGAACGGCGCTCACCGAGGGGCAGGCAAGAGAGTTGACGAGATTGTCGAAAAACATTTACGTTTGTTATGACGGCGACGAGGCAGGCAGAAAAGCCACTTTGAGAAATATCGACGTTCTTATCAAGCAAGGCGCAGAGCTTAGCGTTGTGTCTCTTCCGGACGGTTACGACCCCGACGATATGATGCGAAAGGAAAGCGTAGGCGCATTTCAAAAACTGCTTGCCGAAGCGATACCTGCAATCGATTATAAGCTCAAAATAATCGAGGAGGCGAACGATTTAAGGTCGCATAACGGCAAGGCAAAATTTATGCAAAGCGCAGTCGAAGTGTTAAACAGTATTCCCGACCTTGCCGAGCGCGCCGTTTATATCGACGTCGTGTCGAAAAAAACGGGAATAGCTCACGGAGAAATCGAAAAACAGATAAAGGAAATACCGGAAGAAAAACCGCAAATTTCAGTTTTGAGTTCCGCATTGAAAGCGGACAAGGTTCAGATGAAGGCGGCAAGGTTTGTGCTTAATGCGATAATAACGAACAGAAAGTATGCAAAATTGTCAGACCTTAAAAGAGATTGGCTTCCGGACGCAACTCAAATTGAAATTTACGATTACGTCAAAATGAAAAACGAACTCGGCGAAAAGGTTGCGGCAGGAATGTTATACGGCAACGTTTCCGAAACGCCTGAACTCGATGCGGTTATAAATAATTATGAAGAAATTAGCGGTTTGGGACTTGAAGAAAAGTACTATGTCGATTGTCTTATAAAACTTGCCGACAGTTATTACGGTGAGGAAATTGAACGACTCACCAAAGAGTTCGAAGACGAAACGGACAGCGGCAAGAAAACCGAACTGCTTAAAAGAATATCGCAAATACAAACAAAACTCAGGTCGCAGAATTTAGAGGACAAGTATTAGGAGAATATGCAACTGGAAAGAGAGCAATTATTGCAAATGGAGATTGAAAAAATCGCCAAACTCGGAAAAGCAAACGGTTCGATAACCGAAGACGAGGTTATGTCGAAACTCGAACACTTAAAAGCTACTCCCGAAGATA